>JBMCIH010000069.1:0-7752 GCA_048617055.1 Marinobacter sp.
CTCATGCTTGATGCGCTCAGCGGTGGAGTCGCCGATCAGGCTGCCGTAGTTGCGGCGCACATAGGTGACGATGGCCTCATCAAACTTGTCACCGCCCACGCGGACGGATTCGGCATAGACGATGCCGTTGAGGGAGATAATGGCAATCTCGGTGGTGCCCCCACCGATATCCACGATCATGGACCCGCTGGCCTCCTCCACAGGCAGGCCGGCACCGATCGCCGCCGCCATGGGCTCCTCGATCAGGAACACCTCGCGGGCACCGGCGCCCAGGGCCGATTCACGGATCGCCTTGCGCTCCACCTGGGTGGATTTGCTGGGTACACAGACCAGCACCCGCGGGCTTGGGGTGATAAAGCTGTTCTCGTGAACCTTGTGAATGAAATGCTGGAGCATTTTCTCGGTGACCACGAAGTCCGCGATGACACCGTCCTTCAGCGGCCGGATGGCGGTGATATTGCCCGGGGTCCGGCCCAGCATGCGCTTGGCTTCGGTACCCACGGCCGCCACCATCTTCTGGGCGTTGTTGGTGCGGATAGCCACAACCGAAGGCTCATTCAGAACGATCCCCCGCTCCCGGACATAGATAAGGGTGTTTGCGGTACCAAGATCGATGGAGAGATCGCTGGAGAAGAGGCCTCGGATACGTTTCAACATTCGCGTTATTTCAACCTGAGAAATGCAGTCGGGAAATGATGCCGCAACTTTAGCAGCGAGCACACCCGCAGGCAAGGCGTGATCCGCCGCGTTACAGGCCGTTACAAGCGCTGACAGGGTACTGCGCTCCGGCCCTGATCTGTTAACATATCGGTTTTTCGTAATCCCGGAGGCAATGCGTGACCATTTCCCGCCATGACATTGAAAAAGTCGCGGTGCTTTCCCGCATCCAGGTGGATGACGAGCAGGTAGCCGCACTGGAAAAGGACCTGGGCAACATTCTTGACCTGGTGGACCAGCTCAGTGCTGCGGATACCGACTCGGTCGAGCCCTTGGCCCATCCGCTGGACGCGGTCCAGCGCCTGCGCCCGGACCAGGTGACCGAGACCGACCAGCGGGCCGCCTTTCAGGCCATAGCGCCAGCCACCGAGAACGGCCTTTACCTTGTTCCCCGCGTCATCGAGTGACGGACCCGCGATACCAGGAATCAGCATGCACAACAAAACCGTAGCAGACCTTTCCCGCGAGCTGGACAGCGGCAGGATTTCCAGCGAGGAACTCACCCGCCAGTACCTCGACCGCATCCGGGCCGAAGACGTCAGGTACAACAGCTTTATCACCATCGCCGCAGACCAGGCCCTGGCCCAGGCCAAGGCGGCGGACCAGCTGCGCGCCGCCGGCAGGGCCACCCCCTGGACCGGCGTCCCCCTCGCCCACAAGGACCTGTTCTGCACCAACGGGGTACGCACCACCTGCGGCTCGAAAATGCTGGAAAACTTCGTGCCGCCCTACGATGCCACGGTCACCGCGAGATTCGTGCAGGCCGGCGCGGTCTGTCTGGGCAAGACCAACATGGATGAATTCGCCATGGGCTCCTCCAACGAGTCGAGCCATTTTGGCCCTGTGACCAACCCCTGGGGCGACAGCCGAGTGCCTGGCGGCTCCTCCGGAGGTTCCGCCGCAGCGGTGGCGGCGCGTCTGGTGCCGGCCGCTACCGCCACCGACACCGGCGGCTCCATTCGCCAGCCGGCAGCCCTGTGCGGCATTACCGGCCTCAAGCCCACCTATGGCCGGGTCTCCCGCTACGGCATGGTGGCGTTTGCCTCCAGCCTCGACCAGGGCGGCACTATGGCCCGCACCGCCGAAGACAACGCCATGATGCTGAACGTAATGGCCGGCTTCGACCCGAAGGACTCCACCAGCATCGACCGCGACGTGCCGGACTATACCGCCACCCTGAACGAGCCCCTGAAGGGCCTGAAGATCGGGCTGCCGAAGGAGTACTTCTCCGACCAGCTGAGCGCGGCCATGGAGGAGCAGGTACGCAACGCGGTGCGCGAATATGAAAAGCTGGGCGCCACGGTGAAGGAAGTCTCACTGCCCAACGCCGGGCTGGCCATTGCCGCCTATTACGTCATCGCCCCGGCGGAAGCCTCCGCCAACCTGTCCCGGTTCGACGGCGTTCGCTACGGTTACCGTTGTAAAGACCCGAAGGACCTGACGGACCTGTACACCCGTACCCGCGCCGAAGGCTTCGGCGACGAGGTCAAGCGCCGCATCATGGTGGGCACCTACGCCCTGTCCGCTGGGTATTATGACGCTTACTACCTTAAGGCCCAGAAGGTGCGCCGTCTGATCCAGCAGGATTTCATCAACGCCTTCCGGGAAGTGGACGTGCTGATGAGCCCGGTGTCGCCCTCACCCGCCTTCCGCCAGGGCGAGAAGACCAACGACCCGGTGACCATGTACCTGGAGGATGTCTTCACCATCGCGGTAAACCTGGCCGGGGTGCCGGCCATGTCGGTGCCGGCCGGCTTCGTGGACGGCCTGCCCGTGGGCCTGCAGATTATCGGCGATTACTTCGCCGAAGCCCGGCTGCTGAACGCCGCCCACCAGTTCCAGCAGGTGACCGACTGGCATCAGCGCGAGCCGCAATAAGCCCGACAGAGGAGAGTTTGCCATGCAATGGGATATCGTGATCGGGCTGGAAATTCACGTTCAGCTCGCCACCGCCACCAAGATCTTTTCCGGCTCCAGCACCGCCTACGGCGCCGAGCCCAACACCCAGGCCAACGCCGTTGATCTGGCCATGCCCGGCACGCTGCCGGTACCCAACGAGAATGCCTTCCGCTACGCCGTCATGTTCGGCCTGGCGGTCAACGCCGAGATCGAGCGCCGCTCGGTATTCGAGCGCAAGAACTACTTCTACCCGGACCTGCCCAAGGGCTACCAGACCACTCAACTGGAGCGCCCCATCGTGGGCCCCGGCTACGTGGACATCGATCTGGAAAACGGCGAAAGCAAGCGGGTCCGCATCCACCACGCCCACCTTGAAGAAGATGCCGGCAAGTCGCTGCACGAGGACTTCCACGGCATGACGGGCGTTGACCTGAACCGGGCCGGCACGCCGCTGATCGAGGTGGTGACCGAACCGGACATGAACAGTGCCGAAGAGGCCGTGGCCTTCGCCAGAAAGCTCCACGGCATCGTCACTTCGCTGGGCATCTGCGACGGCGACATGTCCCAGGGTTCCATGAGGTTTGACGTCAACATCTCCCTCAAACCAAAGGGCTCGGACACCCTGGGCACCCGTACCGAAACCAAGAACCTGAACTCCTTCCGGTTCATGGAACTGGCCATCGCCCACGAGGTGGAACGGCAGATGGATATTCTCGAGGACGGCGGCACCATCGTGCAGGAAACCCGCCTGTACAACGGCGACCGGGACGAGTCCCGCTCCATGCGCACCAAGGAAGAAGCCAACGACTACCGGTACTTCCCCTGCCCGGACCTGTTGCCAGTGGTTCTGGACGAGGCCTTTATCGACGAGGTCCGCAACAGCCTGCCGGAACTGCCGGATGCCCGCAAGGCCCGGTTCATGGACCAGTACGCCCTGAACGACTACGACGCCGGGCTGCTGGCCAGCGATTCAAAACTGGCCGCCTTTTTCGAGCAGACAGTGGCCAGCGGCAAGGATGCGAAACTCTCCGCCAACTGGATTCTGGGCGAGTTCTCGGCGCGGCTGAATGCCGAGGACAGGGCCGTGGCCGAATCCCCCATTAGCGGGGCGCAGCTGGGTGCACTGATCATCCGCATTGCCGACAGCACGGTGTCTTCCGCCGGCGCCAAGAAGGTGTTCGAAGTCCTCTGGAGTGGCGAGAACGACAATGTGGACGCCATCATCGATGCCAAAGGGCTGAAGCAGGTCTCGGATACCGGCGAACTGGAAAAGATGGTGGACGAGGTTCTGGCGGGCATGCCGGACCAGGTGGCCCAGTACCAGAACGAGCAGGATCCGAAGAAGCGCAAGAAAATGCTCGGCGGTTTTATGGGGCCCCTGATGAAAGCCTCAAAGGGTCAGGGGAATCCCAAGCTGTTCAATGAGATTCTTCAGAAGAAGCTTGGTTGATCTCGGCTCCCGCCGCGCCCTCTGGCTTGGTCGTGCACCTCCATGCGAGCCTGCCAGCCTCGGAGCACAGGCGGCAGGTCGAGAACATTTTTCCGGACCGTCTGCAGCCAGGGATGGCTGCAGTCGAGCCCTACAGGGACGTATTCACGGGCGTGTCCGGAAAAATGTCACCGACCTGGCTCTTATGGCACGATCTGGCAGTCTACCAGGCCAATATCCATGAGCCAGACCCAGACTCAGACCAAAGAAGCCCAAAGATCATGCTCATCCGCATGCTCAACCACGGCCCGGACAATCTCCCCGGGCACCAGGTCGGTCTCGTCATTCAGGTAGACCATGCCGTCAATCTCCGGCGCATCCGCCTTCGACCGGCCAATGGCGCCCTCCTCATCGACCTCATCAATCAACACATCAATGGTGGTGCCGATCTTCGCCTGCAGCCGGGCCGCTGAAATCTCCGCCTGTCTGGCCATAAACCGGGCCAGGCGCTCTTCCTTGACTGCCTCGGGAACCGCTCCCTCCAGCTCATTGGCCTTCGCCCCCTCAACCGGGCTGTAGGTGAAGGCCCCGACCCGGTCCAGCTGGGCCTCGTCCAGCCAGTCCAGCAGGTACTGGAAGTCTTCCTCGGTTTCCCCCGGGAAACCTACAATAAAGGTGGAACGAATGGTCAGTTCCGGACAGATCTCCCGCCATTTGCGGATACGCTCCAGCGTCTTGCTGTCATGAGCCGGGCGCTTCATGGCCTTCAGCACTTTCGGACTGGCGTGCTGGAAGGGTATGTCCAGGTAGGGCAGGATCCTGCCCTCAGCCATCAGCGGAATGATGTCATCCACGTGTGGGTAGGGATACACATAATGCAGCCGCACCCAGACACCCAGTTCTCCCAGCGCCTCGCACAGTGCCTGCATCTTCGTTTTCAGGGGGCGACCCTGCCAGAAACCGGTGCGGTACTTCACATCAACGCCGTAGGCCGAGGTATCCTGGGAGATCACCAGCAGCTCTTTCACCCCCGCGTCCACCAGACGCCTGGCTTCATCCATAACATCTCCGATGGGGCGGCTGACCAGATCGCCCCGCATGGACGGGATAATGCAGAAGGTGCAACGGTGGTTGCAGCCCTCGGAGATCTTCAGGTAGGCGAAGTGACGGGGAGTCAGCTTGACGCCCTGGGGTGGCACCAGGTCCACGAACGGGTCGTGCTGCCTTTTCGGCGGTACGTACTGGTGGACGGCTCCCACCACCTCTTCATAGGCATGGGGACCGGACACCGCCAGCACGCCCGGATGGGTTTCCCGGATCCGGTCCGCCTCCACCCCCATGCACCCGGTGACGATCACCCTGCCGTTCTCACTGATGGCCTCGCCGATGGCGTCCAGAGACTCCTGCTTGGCCGCATCGATAAAGCCGCAGGTATTGACCACCACCACGTCGGCATCGTTATAGGATGGGACCACATCGTAGCCATCCAGCCTGAGCTGGGTCAGGATACGCTCTGAGTCAACCAGGGCCTTGGGACAACCCAGGCTGATAAATCCGACTTTGCCAGTGCCCGTGGCGGGGTTGATCTGTGTCATCAGGGGACCGCTTCGCTTGAGAAAATGCAACGGGCGAATTCTACAGCAGCAGGGCAGGCATCAGAAACCATGCAAAGGTTGTTCAGACAAATGTTTAATAATATGACCCAGATCACGACAGACTAACTTGCTGATTATTTAACCACCCGTTACACTCAAAAATTGCAATCTCAGTCCGAAGTTACAGAAAATTATTCCGAGCCTCTGAAAGCGAGGCCTGGGTACCGGCGGGATTACCGACCGGCAGGGATTCATTGACAGTGGGGCAGTAGTCAGCGCAGGACGCGCACCAGGGCTTTTCAGAGATTCGTTACCGTCTTCGGTCAATGACAGGTGACAAGATCGAGCAGGGTATGACCATGGGAAAGCCACTCAACGTCGAGTCCGCCGCCGCCAAACCAATGCGCATAAAGCCCCGTGCCGCCGAACCCAACCTGAGAGACCAGCAGCGTGTGGACGTTGAGCTGCCAGTCATCCTGAACCGGCCCGGCCAGCCCCCCATTGACTGCCAGATCTGCAACCTCTCCCGCTCGGGCATGATGATCACCTGCGACACCAAGGTAACCGAAGCCCTGATTCCCGGCAAGCGCGCTCCGGCCCCGGGTGACTGGATCGATGTCAATGCCCGCTTTGAAGTACCGGTACTGGCACAGCAGTCCGTCTCCCTGTCAGCGCGCTGCCATATAGCCCACCTCAGGCGGGTGGCACGGAACGAGTTTCACCTCGGCATCCGCTTTGTGGACTTTGACGGCCGCGGCTTTGATTATGTCGACCAGTATGTCCACCGGCTGCTGACAGAAGGCGCCCTCTGAGCGCCCGTACCGGGTTCCCGGGCGGTAACCGGGCAGCGTTTCCCAGCATATTGTTATAGCCGTAAACTCTACTAACTCACTTTCTTATAAGCAGCAGCCGCTGGTATAGTATCCGTTCTCTGATCAATCCCTTTCGTCCATCTTTTTGGCATGCATTCAATGCGCTCGGTGAGCTGAACTATGACCACCTATAACCTGACCCACCTCAAACAGCTGGAAGCTGAAAGCATCCACATCATCCGGGAAGTCGCCGCCGAATTCGACAACCCGGTGATGCTCTATTCCATCGGCAAGGACTCCGCGGTCATGCTCCACCTGGCCCGGAAGGCCTTCTACCCGGGCAAGCTGCCGTTCCCGTTGCTGCATGTGGACACCACCTGGAAATTCCGGGAGATGATCGAATTCCGCGACCGCAAGGCAAAGGAATACGGCCTGGATCTGATCGTGCACACCAACCAGGAAGGTGTCCGGCAGGGTGTCGGCCCCTTCACCCACGGCAGCGCCAAGCACACGGATATCATGAAAACCCAGGCCCTCAAGCAGGCCCTGGACAAGCATCGGTTCGATGCCGCCTTCGGTGGCGCACGCCGGGACGAGGAAAAGTCCCGCGCCAAGGAGCGGGTCTACTCCTTTCGGGACGAGTATCACCGCTGGGACCCGAAGAACCAGCGTCCGGAGCTGTGGAACATCTATAACGGCAAGATCAACAAGGGTGAAAGCATCCGTGTATTCCCCCTGTCCAACTGGACCGAGCTGGACATCTGGCAGTACATCTATCTGGAAAACATCGAGATTGTGCCACTGTACTATGCCGCCAAACGCCCGGTGGTGGAGCGGGATGGCACCCTGATCATGGTGGACGACGACCGCATGCCCCTGAGGGAAGGTGAAAAGCCCAGGATGAAGTCGGTGCGTTTCCGCACCCTGGGCTGCTATCCGCTGACCGGTGCCATCGAGTCCGAGGCGGACACACTGCCGGAGATCATCCAGGAAATGTTGCTGGCAACCAGCTCCGAGCGTCAGGGCCGGGTAATCGACCATGATTCCGCCGGTTCCATGGAACAGAAGAAGCGGGAAGGGTATTTCTAACATGTCACACCAGTCTGATCTGATTGCCGAAGATATTCAGGCCTACCTGAAACAGCACGAGAACAAGGAGCTGCTGCGCCTGCTCACCTGCGGCAGCGTGGACGATGGCAAGAGCACCCTGATCGGCCGCCTGCTCCACGACACCAAGATGATCTATGAAGATCACATGGCCAGCCTCAAGAGCGACAGCGCCAAGATGGGCACCACCGGC
>JBMCIH010000070.1:0-7734 GCA_048617055.1 Marinobacter sp.
CAGATAGCCGATATCCGCCATGCCATCGCGAACACCGGCGGAGGTTTCCGCAAAGTTCAGCAGCGAGAGGGGATATACCTTGACGTTCAGCTCTCCGTCGGAAAAATCGGCAACCCGGTCCGCATAGCTCTGGGCGGCCTTGGCGGAGTCGCTCCCGGGGGGATAACCGATGGCATAGGACAGGTTCCTGGCATGGGCGTTGGCCGCCAGGGCAGCAACACCGATAACCAGCGATGTTGTCAACGCACGAACAAGGCGGATTGCAGGCATGACAATACTCCGGGAATTGTTGTTGTAGTGGCAGATCGCGCTTCCCTGCCGCAAGTAATTTCAATCCTCAATTACTCACAGTAGAACTCCCCACACTGACCAATCAAATGTTTGGTTAAAAAATCGTCGGAATGGACGAAAAGAACGGAGGGTCAGGGTCCACGATAACGGTCAGTGGAAAAGCAGCAAGCTGATGGTGCCCGGGGCCGGACTCGAACCGGCACGACCTGACGGTCAGGGGATTTTAAGTCCCCAGTGTCTACCAATTTCACCACCCGGGCAGATCGAGGGGCAAGAGAGGCCCGGATTGTATAAGGCCATGGCGTGCAAAGCAATTGCGAGGATCCGCACTCGCTTCATGCAATCGCGCCGGGCTTCACCGCCGTGCCCAGATAAAGGTAGCCGGCGATCCGCGGGGCCCTGGGCATGTAGTAGTTATCCAGCTCTTTGATGTGAAACCCTGCCTGTTCGATCAGCTGATCAATCGGACGGTTCAGATGGCAACCGCCGGAAACCTTCTTCCAGACCGGGGTGATTCTGTGCTGCCACTTCTGCGTGGGGTTTTCGGGGGCTTCACCGTGCTCCAGGAACAATAGCTGTCCACCGGGCCTGAGGACCCGCATCATCTGCCTCAGGGCGAGCTGGTGATCCGGAATAGTGCAAAGAGTGAAAGTCAGCAGGACTGTGTCTACACTGTTATCCGGAAGTGGGATTTGCTCTCCCGAAAGGTCCAGCCACTGGACGGGCACCGGGGACCTTGCTAGGTTGTCTGCGGCTTTCAGACGCATGCCTTGCGAAGGTTCCAGGCCGTATACGATCTCTACCATGGCCGGATTGTAGAACTTCAGGTTGATGGCAGAGCCCATGCCCACTTCCAGCACGGCGCCGCGGGCCCGGGGCACTAACTGGCGGCGAAGCTTCATGACCTGGCCCACGGAACAGGCCTTGTCGATCAGGTGCGGAAGGATGCGTTCTTCGTAAAAGCTCAAGGCGTCTCCCATGATTGATATATAACAAGAGCTGCGACATTCTGCCCCTTGGCTAATAACCGTTTGAGCGTACCATATTTCTTAGCTGCTGAACTTGACAATAACTACACAAACGTAAGGCAAGCTACCCTCAAGGGAGTGCCGTCACTTCCTGTTATCAGTGTGGTTATCGGAGGTTCCAATGGAGCTTGATCCCCTGTTGTTGTCGCGAATACAGTTCGCTTTCGTGGTTTCCTTCCACGCGATTTTCCCGGTCTTTACCATCGGTCTGGCTTCCTTCATTGCCGTACTCGAAGGGCTGGCTTTCAAGACTGAGAATCCGGTCTGGACCCGGTTGTCTGCCTTCTGGACCAAGGTTTTCGCCGTGGTATTCGGCATGGGGGTCGTGTCAGGGATTGTCATGTCCTTCCAGTTTGGCACGAACTGGTCCAACTTTTCCCAGGCTACCGCAAACTTCATGGGCCCGGTACTCAGTTACGAGGTGGTGACAGCGTTTTTCCTTGAGGCTGCCTTTCTCGGTGTACTGCTGTTTGGCCGCGACAAGGTGCCGCCCGGCGTCCACCTGTTCGCGGCGCTGATGGTTGCCCTCGGCACCTTTATTTCCTCTTTCTGGATTCTCTCCGCCAACAGCTGGATGCAGACACCGGCCGGTGTTGAGCTCAAAGACGGGGTTTTCCATGTGGTTTCATGGACCGAGGCGCTTTTCAATCCTTCATTCCACTGGCGCTTCCTGCATATGGCGCTGGCCTCATTCCTGACCGGTGGCTTTGTGGTTGCCGGGGTCAGTGCCTGGTTCCTGTTGCGCGGCCGCGAGGTGGAGGCCAACCGGAAGGCGCTCTCGATGTGCCTTTGGCTGTTGCTGTTTATCGCCCCGGCGCAGGCTATGATCGGTGATTTCCACGGCCTGAACACCCAGGAGCATCAGCCGGTGAAGATCGCCGCCATGGAGGGTAACTGGGAAACCGGTACCCGGGTTCCGCTGCTGCTGTTTGCCCTGCCCGATCAGGCCAACCAGACCAACCACCTTGAAGTGGGTATTCCCGGTTTGGCGAGCCTGATCCTCGCCCATGACATGGACGGCGAGGTACCCGGCATGGACCTTGCGCCGTTGGACGAACAGCCTCCGGTCTTCCTGGTTTTCTGGAGCTTCCGCATTATGGTGGCCATCGGGTTCCTGATGATCGGGTTTGCCATTGCCGGCCTGATTCTGCGCCGCGGCGGCCGGTACGCGACCTCCAGGGGTTTCCTGCAGGGACTTCGCCTAATGGCGGTCTCACCATTTGTGGCGGTACTCGCCGGCTGGTTTGTGACAGAGCTCGGTCGGGCGCCATGGCTGGTTCAGGGCATGATGACCCAGGCCGAGGGCCTTACACCCTCCCTCACCGGCGGCATGGCGCTGTTTACCCTGATCGGTTACATCGTTGTATACGCGTTGGTGTTCGCAGCTGGCGTCTACTATCTGATGCGGGTCCTTCATGACGGCCTGGAAGCCAAGACCACCGAACACCCGTCTGATCACCCGAAACGCCCGCTGTCAGCGTCCCATGTACCGTTCGAATACAACGAAGACATCGCCCGTCAGGGGGGGCATTGATATGGAACTGTTTGATCTGGTCCTGATATGGGCATTTATCATCGGCTTTGGTGTCATCATGTATGTACTGATGGACGGCTTCGATCTGGGCGTGGGTATCCTCTTCCCCTTCGCACCGGATGATGAGTCCCGTGACGTGATGATGAACACGGTGGCACCGGTCTGGGACGGCAATGAGACCTGGCTGGTACTCGGCGGTGCCGGGCTGCTGGCGGCCTTCCCCATGGTGTACTCGATTCTCCTGCCGGCACTGTACATCGGCGTGTTCCTGATGCTGGCCGGCCTGATTTTCCGGGGAGTCGCATTTGAATTCCGGTTCAAGGCCAATACCTCCCGCTATCTCTGGAACTGGGCGTTTGCCGGTGGTTCCACCGTTGCAGCCTTCGCCCAGGGCGTGGTGGTTGGTGCCTATATCGAAGGTTTTGAAACCGCCGACGGGGTCTACGTGGGCGGCGCTCTGGACTGGCTGACCCCGTTTACCGTACTGACGGGGCTGGGGTTGATGGCCGGGTATGCCCTGCTCGGCGCCACCTGGCTGGTGCTGAAGACTGAAGGTGAGCTGCAGCAGTGGGCCCGCCGCCTGGTCATTCCCCTGCTGGGGACTGTGCTGGCGGTGTTCGTGATTATCAGCATCTGGACTCCGTTCGTGGATTCGTTCGTGAGGGACCGCTGGTTTGATCACCTGACTCTGATATGGGTGTTCCCCGCCTTCGGGCTGTTCTGCGCCTGGCAGATTTTCCGGTCCATCCGGCAGCACAGGGACGGCATGCCGTTCGTGGCCACCATGGGGCTGTTCATAAGCACCTATCTCGGCCTGATCGTCAGCAAATGGCCCTATGTGGTGCCGCCGGAATACACTCTTTGGGACGCATCCTCTGCCTATGGATCACAACTGTTCCTGTTGCTGGGGCTGTTGTTTGTGATTCCGGTAGTCCTCGGCTACACCGCCTGGACCTACTGGGTTTTCCGCGGCAAGGTCCGTGCCGGGGAAGGCTACCACTAGGTGGGGGAACCTCTGACGCCAGCCGCCGGGCAGTGGCTGAGGCAGCGCCAGCGCCCTGCCCGTGGTTCTGTCCGTGCCGCCGTGGTGGCGGGCTTCGCCGCTGCGGTGGCCGCCGTCGTCCAGTTCGGCGGCATGGCCTGGATAGCCCACAGCATGCTGACCGCGGATGCCCCGCCAGAGGGGTTGCCTGGCTGGGCCGCCCTGGTGCTGCTGGCGATTGCAGTGCGGGCGGTATCCGTCAGCCTGCAGAACCGCTTTGCCGCTGATGCCAGCAACCGGATCCGGGCCCTGCTGCGACGTGACCTGCTGGCCCGGTTCCGTCACCTTGGCCCGGTACGGCTGGGGCAGTCATCCTCCGGCACCCTCGCATCGGAATGGCTCGACCAGGTGGAGGCGCTGCACGGCTATTTTGCCCATTACCTGCCGCAGATGGCGCTGTCGGTGGCCGTGCCCCTGCTGATCCTGGTGGTGGTGTTCTGGCTCGACTGGCTGGCCGCCCTGTTTCTGTTGCTGTCAGCGCCGCTGATTCCCCTGTTCATGGCGCTGGTGGGTATGGGGGCGGAAAAGCTCAACCAGCAGCACATGGAAACCCTTGGGCGTCTGTCGGGGCACTTTCTCGACCGCCTGCGGGGGCTGACCACCCTGCAACTGTTCCAGTACACTCCGGCAGCGGCCCGGGAAATCGCAGCGGTGACCCACGAGTACCGGCGTATCAATATGAAAACCCTGCGGGTGGCCTTCCTGTCCTCCGCTGTCCTGGAGTTCTTCGCTTCGGTGGCCATTGCGGTTGTCGCCATCTACATCGGTTTCGGACTGCTGGGATATATCGACTACGGGCCCTCCGGGGACCTCACGCTGTTTTCCGGGCTGTTCATCCTGCTGCTGGCCCCGGAGTTCTTCCAGCCGCTGCGCCAGCTGGCCCAGCACTACCACGACCGGGCGGCCGCCCTGGGGGCCGCGGCCCAGCTCCGGCACCGGCTGGATGGCGAGGACCAGATGGAAGCAGTCCAGCAGGAAGACACCGTTGTGAGCACTCCGGTTGCTGTGGAGGTTGACGGTGCGGCGGTCACCTTCCCGGACGGCCGCACCGGGCTGGAACCTATTTCTCTGACCGTCCGCCCGGGTGAGCTGGTCGCTCTGGAAGGACCTTCGGGGGCCGGAAAGTCGACCCTGCTTCACCTGCTGGCGGGGTTTATCCGGCCCGATAGCGGGCAGGTCCGGGTATTCGGCAAGCTGGCGGGCAACGACCCCATCGGCTGGCTCGGCCAGACCCCGTTTATCCGCCAGGACACCTGGGCCGGCAACCTTCGCCTTGCGGCACCGGGGGCAACGGATAAGCAGTTGATGGAAGCGCTTGAGCGGGTCGGCCTGTTGCAGCTGCTACAGCAGCGCTCCCAGGGGCTGAACACGCCACTGGCGGAAGGCGGCATCGGTCTGTCCGGTGGCCGGGCGCGGCGGCTGGCCGTGGCACGCCTGTACCTGGCCCACTTCCCGCTGGTGCTGATGGATGAGCCCACCGCCGGCCTGGACGCCCGCAGTGAGCAGCATCTCATCGATGCTATTCTGGCACTGCGGGCCCAGGGTTCAACGATTGTCATGGCCAGTCACCACCCGGCCGTGCTGGCCGCTGCGGATCGCAGGCTGGTGCTGGCCAGAGGGAGGCTTCAGCATGACTGACCTGCTGCCCTGGCTACGCCTGCTGCTGCAGCGCAAGCACAGGCTGCTGCTCGGTGGCCTGCTGATGTTCACCACCATACTGGCAGGGGTCGGGCTGCTGGCCCTCTCCGGCTGGTTCATCACCGCGACGGCACTGACTGGGCTTCTTATCGCCAGCGGTGTCCCGGCCCGGCTCGACATCTACACGCCCGGCGGCGGCATACGCTTTTTTGCTGTGGCCCGTACCGTCTCACGTTATGTCGAACGCCTGTACAACCACGACACGGTATTACGGTTGCTGGCGGATGTGCGGCTGGTGGTGTTCGGGCGGCTCGCCGCCGCTAAGCCGGCAACAACCCGCAAGCGACGACCGTCAGACTGGCTGAACCGCCTCACCAGAGACATTGATACTCTGGACACCTTGTACCTGCAGCTCATAGCACCTCCGGGCCTGGCCATGGCGGGGCTGGGACTGTTTGCCCTGGTGCTGGGTGTCGTCGCGCCACTGGTGCTGTGGGCCCTGCTGCCGCTGGCGCTGCTGCCTGTCGCCCTGGCTCTGCTGGCCCGGCGCACCCTCACCCCTTCCCGGCGCCAGGGCTACCAGATGGAAGCCTTGCGGGGCCAGCTGGTGGACGCGCTGGAAGGCAGTGCCGAACTGCAGGCGGCACATCTGTGGGCACCGGAGGCCGACAGCCTGTTGTCGTCCAGTCAGAAGCTGGACGAGAGCCGGCTTGAAACCGAGCGCAAGACTGCACTGGCCAACGGCATTACCCTACTGGCCATTCAGTCGGCGGCTTTGCTGGCCCTGGTTCTGGGGCTGGAGCTGTGGCAGCGGGGGGAACTGAGCGGCCCCATGGCCCTGCTGATCACCCTGGCAGTGCTGGGGGTAGGAGAAGCCTTCACTGGGTTACCGGCGGCTTTCAGCAGGCTGGGGGCCACGCTGGGCGCTGCCAGGCGCCTGCACCATGAGGGCAACGATGCCCAGCCGGCCCTGCCGCAGCAAGCGCCCCTGGCGGCCGGCCCCGTCGGGTTCAGGGCGCTGACGGTGCATCGCAATGGCGAACGCCTGTTCAGCCCGCTGACACTGACGTTGCCTGTCGGCCACCGGCTGGCCCTGGTCGGGCGTTCCGGCACCGGCAAAACCAGCCTGCTGGATTTTCTGGCGGGCCTTGGCGAGGGCGCCGGTGGCGAGCTTACCGTCGACGGACAGCCCCTGGACCCCAGCGCTTCCGGTGCCTGGCGTACCAGCCTCGGTTATCTCAGCCAGCGCACCCATTTCTTCAGTGATACGGTCCGGGCCAACTTGCTGATGGCGAAACCCGAGGCAGCGGATTCCGAGTTGCTGTCGGTGCTCGAGGCGGTGGCTCTGACGGACCTGCTGGATACCCTGCCCCAGGGCCTGGATACCTGGATCGGCGACCAGGGACGGCTGCTGTCCGGTGGTGAACGGCGGCGCCTGGCCCTGGCCCGCACCCTGCTTCGGCCCTGCTGGCTGTTGCTGCTGGATGAGCCCTTTACCGGCGTGGATGCGGCCACACAGGGGCGGATCTGCAAGTCCATCGAACCCTGGCTCAGCGGCCGTACCTGTATCTTTGCCGGCCATGGGCCCGAGGCCCTGCCGCCGGCAGATACTATCCTTCGGCTGGATTGACCGCCGCAGAGGACGGGAAAGACCGACGGCCGGTCCGGGCGCCTGCGGCCTGTTACTGGGTTCAGGCGGAAAGCACCTCGAATGACATCTCGGCGTGGGCCTGCAGGCGTTTGAGCAGGTCCCCGTCCATCAGACTGGAGGGGGTCCAGAAGCCGCCGGCGGTGTCCTCCGGCACATCGAAGGCAAGACATTCCGCGGCCTGGGCCAGCATGCGGCTGGTGGAGCCATAGCCCGGGTCCCCCTGCCCCGTCACCCTGGTGGTCAGGGTCTGACCCCCTTCCGTAGTGCCGATAAAGCGCAAGTCATAATAGCCGCTGGTACGGGCCTTCTGGTCAGGCCCTTCGCCGGGTTCGGGCAGCACGAACTTTTCCAGCGCCCAGCGGGTGGGCTTGACGGCTGTGGCCAGGGTGAATCCACCCATGGCGCCGGCCAGCGCCAGTGCTCTTGCGCGTCCCTTCCAGCCGCGTCCGGTCAGGGTGGCCTCGTCGTACTGGAACTCGGTGCCATAGGGGGCATCCAGCAGGGCGTTGGACCGATGCACGACACGGGTGTTGATCGCCGACATCAGAAA
>JBMCIH010000071.1:0-7730 GCA_048617055.1 Marinobacter sp.
GCAAGGCCGCCTGATCTTTTCGGCCGGGGTGACCGGCCCGCTCCCGACAATCACGTCAACCAAAGGTGAACATCATGATCCATACCCGCGAAGAAGTGACCAACATGATCCTCTCTGCCAAGGTCAGCAAGGGCATTCAGTGGAGCCAGGTGGCCGATGCCATTGGCCTCTCCAAGGAATGGACCACTGCTGCGTGCCTCGGCCAGATGACCTTCAACAAGCAGCAGGCCGAGATTGTCGGCGACATCTTCGGCCTGAGCGATGAGGCCATCGCCTGGCTGCAGGTGGTTCCCTACAAGGGTTCACTACCGACGGCCGTGCCCACCGACCCGCTGATCTACCGCTGGTACGAAGTGGTCAATGTCTACGGCAGCACCATCAAGGAACTTATCCATGAGGAATTCGGCGACGGCATCATGAGCGCCATTGATTTCAACATGGACATCCAGCGCGAAGAAAATGCCAACGGCGATCGCGTCAACGTGGTTCTGTCCGGTAAATTCCTTCCCTACAAGTCTTACTGACGGTCACTTTGCCCGGCGGGCTCCCCAGAGCAGCGGCCATTCAGATGTCCCGCCGGGCCGCCGCTAAAGCGGCGACCGCTTCCGTCCCTGACCATGTCTCACTTATTCCCGTTACGACCCGTTTTTTTGGGTCAGGCGATGCTCCAGCAGCTCGAGCCTGTCCTGCCCGAAGAACATCTCCCCGCCCTCGAGCACGAAAGTGGGCGACCCGAAAATTCCCAGATCAATGGCCTCCTGAGTTGCCTGCTGATAGGAATTACCAATACGGTCACTCAACAGCGACGTCCACAGCGTCTCGGTGTTTACCCCCAGTGAGTCGAAAATGTCATGAATGACCTGCTCATCGGAGACATCACGCTCCTCAGCGTAAACCGCCGTGAGTATGGCAAAAGAGATGGTATGGGCGTCCACGCCCGCTTCTATCGCCGCGTAGATACTGCGGGCGGCGAGTTCGACCGGCACCGGCCAGTGGCGCGGTTTGGGGTTGATGGGCAGTTGCAGATAGTCGGCAGTGCGTTGCAGATCCATCAGACGGTAATTGAGGCGCGCACTGGACTGCTTGAACGGCGGCACGGTCTCCGATTCCGCAAAGACCCGGGCAATATCCACTGGCTTGAAACGGATCTTCGCCTCGGTGCGCCTGGCCAGTTCTACCAGCCGGTGTTCGCCCAGATAGGCATAACCGGAAATCGGGGCGTAATAGTAGTCAATGATGCTCGCCATACTGATGCTCGCGTCCGTTCGTCAAACGTTATTACAAAGAACAGGAACAGGTGCCCCAGGGGAGCACCTGTCGGTTTGAACGGCGGGAACTGTCAGGCTGCCGCCGATGGTGCCACTCCAATCGGCAGTGACTCATCGGCACTCCATTCATACCAGCTGCCCAGATAATTGCGCAGTTTGGTAAAACCCGCCATTTGCAGGGCCGCAAACGTATTGGAGGCACGGGACCCTTTGAAGCAGTAGATGATGATGTCATCCTCCCTGGTGATGCCCTGTGCTGCAAGAATATCGATAATCTCGCGGGCGGATTTGAACGTCGGAATGTCGCTGTCATCCAGGAGCTCGTACCATTCCACCCAGCGGGCCGACGGAATACGGCCCCGCCGCGGCGAGTAATCCACGCCGTCGGCATCATAGGGTGAGGAACCCTCGCAGAACCACTCCCGGGCATCGCGGTTGTCGAGTAACACCACGCTATCGTCCTCAATGGCGGCGAGCACATCTTCTCGTGTGGCGATAATGTCGTTGTTCACGGCCACTTTGAAGTCGCTCGGCGTGGCGGCAACTACGGCGTTATCGGTGGGAAATCCGGCTGCCTTCCAGGCGGCCAGGCCCTTGTCAAGAATGGCCGTATTGTTGTGCCCGAGATGGTTGAGCAGCCACCAACCGCGACAGGAGCTGCCAAACCGGCTGGTGAGAGCGTCTTCGTAGGCTCCCTCTATTCACCGGTTCAGACGCGAAGGCGGGCCGAAAGCCCTCATTGTCGCTCATTGTCTACCAATGCTCTGTTTACTCGTAACGCAGAAGAACCGAGCCGGAGTACATGACCCTCGATCTCGATATGGCTTTGCGAGCCCGGCCAGCCGCGATGATCGCCAGGATAATCAGAATGCCGAGCAGTAGCGTAACGAAGGTCTCAATCGTCGTACCGTCCTCCCTCGATGAACGATGAGAAAGAAGGGTCCGGGTAACCGATCAGGCTCGGGGTCCACACAGCGCTCCACAGGTAACAAGGGGGGGTGAATATACTGGCATCGAGGTCGCCGGGGCCAGTGAATCCGGTCAGCGACAGGCTAATCGGCCGGCATGCCCCATAGCCATTGCCGGGTGTCGTCAGACTGTAGCGCCGGCAACGGACCGATGGTTTTGTGGGCTCTTCATAACAGGGGGGCCACGACACCCCCGGCAAGCCAGATCAGGGCGACCACCACCAGCACCCGCAGCACCTTGTCCGTCAGGGAGGCGCTACCGTGATCGTGGTCGTGGTGCTCATGGTCATGGGCTTTCTGCTTCTGGCCCTGGCGCCAGAACCAGAGCAGTGCTGCGGTCATGGCCAGGAAAACAATGTTCAGCAGGGTCTGGTAATTCCACTTGAAAAACTCCCGGTCCCCCATGGACGTCTGACCGCCAAAGTCCGGCAGCAGGCCCAGCAGAACCAGGCTGTAGTGCATGATCAGGGACGCGCTCACAATACCCACCAGCATGATCGCGAGGATGTAGAGGGCCATCTTCCAGCCATAGTAGGAGGCGTTGATTCTGAGCACCGGCAGCACCACCAGGTCGGAAAAGATGAAGGCCATAACGCCGGCAAAGCTCACCCCCTGGGCAAACAGGACTGCCGCCAGGGGGATGTTGCCCATGGACCCGATGAAGGTAAAGAAAGCAGCCACCGGCCCCACCACCGTTTGTGCCAGAACCGCAAGGAAGCCCGGGTTGGCGGCGTTCTCTCCGCCTGAGCCAATGAACAGGGCCTCGAAAAAGCTCTGGGGCACCATGGCGGAAATGATACCGGCAACCGTGAAACCGATCAGCACATCTTTCCACACCATCTGCCATTCCATGACATAGGTCTGGCCTATCTGCTGCCATCCTTCCTTGCTGGTGAGTTTTTCTTTCCAGCTTTTACGGGTCCCGCCGCTGCTGTCTCCCTCATCCATTTTCCGGCGGGCCTGGGCCTCAAGCCGGCGGGGGCGGGTAATCCGCACCAGCAGCCAGGTCACCAGGATCAGCAGGATGCCACCTACATACTCCCCCACCACAAACTGCCACCCCAGAAAGACGGCAATGACCATGCCGAGCTCGATGACCAGGTTGGTGGAGGCCAGCATAAAGGCCAGGGATGGCGCCAGGCCGGCGCCCTTGTTGAAAATCGCCCGGGTGGTGGCCAGGGCCGAAAAACTGCAGGAACTGGAAATGAATCCGAAAAAAGTTCCCAGGGCGATACTGCGCGGCCCATCGGTGCCCATGACCTGCTGCATTTTCTGGCGCGTAACGAGTACCTGGATCAGGCTGCTGATGATATAGCCGAGGATAAAGGCCCACAGGGCCATCCAGAAAAAGCCCAGGCTTGTGGTCGCAGCTTCGTGCCAGTGAGTCATAAAGTCACTCAAAATCTGCCTCCCTTCATTCGGTTTGGTCTGGGTACCTCTCTGTATAGGACATCCAGCCTGTTCGCGCCTCGCTCGTCATCATGGGCATACCACCTGAGGACCGCTGCCAGGGGCATGCACAGCCTCTGACCATTCCCCGGGGAATCCGACAGAGTTTGAAATTACCGGCCTTCACCACTATGGAACTGTTAAGGGTGCAGTCAAAGGCGGCGTCTGATCGCCGCACTGCCACAACCTATCTGCAAGAGGAGGCGCCGCTATGGACAACGTCTTTGTCGTGGGTCTCGAACCCTTCAACCTGCAACTGCTGGAGGGACTGAATACGGACCAGCAAAGGTACCGTTTCCTGCCGCTGTTCAACACGTCCGAGGTAGTCTACCCGGAGGATTTCCGCTTTCCGCCCCTCAAAGATCTGATCCGTCGGGCGCAGCAGACCTTTGGTGAATTTGATGGTCCTGTGGATGGCATCCTCGGCTACTGGGACTTTCCCACCAGTGCGCTGGTGCCTCTGCTGCAGAAGGACCAGGGGCTGCCGGGGCCCAGTCTCGAGTCCGTTGCCCGGTGTGAACACAAGTTCTACAGCCGCACGGAGCAGAAAAAGGTGGTACCGGAGATGGTGCCGGATTTTCAGGCCGTCAATCCCTTTGCCGAGGATCCGGTCGCCGATATCACCATCGATTACCCCTTCTGGATCAAGCCGGTGAAGTCACACTCCTCGTTCCTGGGGTTCTATATCGACAGCCCGGACACGCTCAGGGAGGCGCTGAAAACCATCCGCCGGGACATCTTCAGGCTGGCGGAGCCCTTCAACGAGTTTCTGGCCGAGGCCGATCTGCCTGACGAGATCGCCGCCGTGGATGGCTATCACTGCATCGCCGAGGAGATCGTCTCCGCCAGACACCAATGTACGCTCGAGGGCTACTGCTGGAACGGCCAGATCAACATCTTCGGCATCGTGGACTCGCTGCGTACCGGCAAGCATGGCTCATCCTTCAGCCGTTACCAGTACCCCTCCGTGCTGCCCCGGGAGGATCAGGCCCGGGCCATTGAAGCGGCACGCAAGGTCATGCGCCACATGGACTACAACAACGGCGCCTTCAATATCGAGTTCTACTGGGACCCCGACAGGGATTCCCTGGCGCTGCTGGAAATCAACTGCCGGGTGTCCAAATCCCACTCTCCGCTTTTCCTGCTGGTGGATGGCGCTACCAACCAGAAGGTGCCGCTGGATCTGACCCTGGGCCACAAGCCGGAGTTTCCCCACCGGGAAGGCCGCCACCACTATGCGGCGAAGTTCATGATCCGGTTCTTCGAGGATGGCATCCTTGAGCGGGTTCCCGACGAGAGGGACCTGGAACGGCTCAGGGCGACTTACCCGGAGGCCATGGTGAACCTCGAGGCGGAACAGGGCATGCGCCTGCGGGACATTCCGTTCCAGGACTCCTATAGCTATGAAGTGGGCGTGGTCTTCCTTGGCGGCGACAGCCCCGGCGAGCTGGAAGAAAAGTTCGAAAAGGTTCAGGAGATACTGGACTTCAGGGTCAAACCGTTGGATGAGGAGGCGTCATGAAGGTTGTTGAGGATTTTCCACTGGAGATCGTGGAAGAGCCCAATGTCTGGATTCCCATGCCGGACGGCACCCATCTGGCCGCGCGTATCTGGCGTCCGAAGCATGACAAACCGGTACCGGCGATACTCGAGTACATCCCCTACCGCAAGCGTTTCGGCTCAGCCCCCAGGGATGAAATGATGCATCCCTATATCGCAGGCCATGGCTACGCCTGCATACGGGTGGATATCCGGGGCAGCGGAGAGTCCGAGGGGGTGCTGCCGGACGAATACCTGCAGCAGGAACTGGACGACGGCTGTGAAATCCTGCGCTGGCTGGCCAGCCAGAGCTGGTGTACCGGCGATGTGGGCATGATCGGCATCTCCTGGGGCGGCTTCAACGGGCTCCAGATTGCTGCCATGCAGCCACCCGAGCTCAAGGCGGTGATCGCGGTCTGCGCAACCGACGACCGGTACGCCGACGATGTCCACCATATGGGAGGCTGCCTGCTGGGGGACAATATCTCCTGGGCTTCGGTCATGTTCGCCTACAACTCCATGCCACCGGACCCGGAACTGGTGGGGCACAAATGGCGCGACATGTGGCTGGAGCGGCTCGAGAACAACGCCCCCTGGCTGGAAACCTGGCTGCGGCACCAGAGCCGGGACGATTACTGGCGCCATGGCTCCGTGAACGAGGATTACAGCGCCATCCGGTGCCCCGTCTATGCCATCAGCGGCTGGGCGGACGGCTATTCCAACGCCGTCTTCCGCCTGGTAGAGAACCTGGAAGTGCCCCGCAAGGGGCTGATCGGCCCCTGGAGCCACAAATACCCCCATATGGGTTTGCCCGGCCCCGCCATCGGCTTTCTGCAGGAGAGCCTCCGGTGGTGGGACTACTGGCTGAAGCGGGAGGAAACGGGAATCATGGAGGAGCCCAGGCTCCGGGTCTGGATGCAGGACAGCGTTGACCCCGCGCCCTCCTACGAGGAACGGCCCGGTCGCTGGGTGGCCGAAGACGCCTGGCCCAGCGACCGTGTCTCAACCCGGAGTTATCCCCTGGGGGACCACAGGATCGAACCGCCGGACACAAATCCGGAGGGTGCCGAACTGACCGTGCAGTCGCCGCTGTCGGTGGGTCTGTATGCCGGCAAATGGTGTTCCTACGCCGCGGGGCCGGATATGGCCTTCGACCAGCGGGAGGAAGACGGCGGCTCCCTGGTGTTCCAGAGCAGCCCCCTGGCGTCAGACCTGGAAATCATGGGCCTGCCGGTTGTGGAACTGGAAGTCTCCGTTGACCGGCCCACCGCCATGATCGCGGTGCGCCTTTCCGACGTGGCACCGGATGACAAGGCCACCCGGGTAACCTATGGGCTGCTGAACCTGAACCATATGGACGGCAGCGACCAGCCCCGGCGCCTGGAGCCGGGCAAACGCTATCGGGTGCGGGTGCAGATGAACGGCATCGCCCACGCCTTTGACGCCGGCCACCGCCTTCGGCTGTCCGTCTCCACCTCCTACTGGCCACTGGCCTGGGCACCCCCGGAGCCGGTCCGCCTGAAGGTCTACACGGAAAACGCCAGCCTGCACCTGCCGGAGCGCCCGCACCAGGCATCGGACCGCCGGCTGAAACCCTTTGAAGAGCCGGTCTGTGCGCCGCCGCCGGTGATCACCCGGCTTACGGAAGAGCACCATAACTGGCTCGTCCACCGGGACCTGGCCACGGGCATATCGAGCCTTGAGGTGATCAATGACAGCGGCTCCTTCCACCTTGAATCGATTGACCTGAACGTCCAGGCCCGGGTGGTGGAAACCTACTCCACGGTGTCGGATGACTTCCTGTCGCCCCGCGCGGAAGTGGTAACCGAGCGCGGGCTCTGGCGCGACAACTGGCGCATCAGAACCGTGACCAGAACGCTGGTCACCTGTAACCGGGACTGTTTTCAGCTACATGCCAACCTGGACGCCTACGAGCAGGCGGATGGCGCCGAGAAGCGGGTCTACTGCAAGGCCTGGACACGGGAGATTCCCAGGTATTTTCTCTAGTGTCCCTTAACACAAATGAGCCGTTGCCTGCTTCCTGCCGCTGCCCGGCTTCCCTCAGGACCGTGACAGGCGGAACTGTTCGATGGTCCCCCGCAGCGTTTCCGCCATGGACAGCAGCTCAGCGGCGATGCGGGCGGTTTCCCGGGCATCGCTGGAGGTCTGCTCGGCCGAGCGGCTGATGTCGATGACATTGTGGTTAATGGACTCGGATACCTCGCTCTGCTCGTTGGCAGCGCTTTCCATTTCCTCGTTCAGACCGGTGATCTCGCGCACCGCTGCAGCAATGGCCTGAAGCTCCTTTTCCACTTCCAGTATGGCGTCAACCTGCTGCCGGGCCATTTCCGAGGCGTGGCCCATGGTGCCCACCGCATCCGCAACCTCTTTCTTGAGGCCGTCAATGGTACGGCGGATTTCCTCGGTGGAGTCCTGGGTGCGTGAGGCCAGCGCCCTGACCTCGTCCGCAACCACTGCAAAGCCCCGGCCCTGCTCCCCCGCCCGG
>JBMCIH010000072.1:0-7721 GCA_048617055.1 Marinobacter sp.
GCCCAGAGAACCGTTACCAGAATCAGCAGTGCCATGCTATCCACCCCTTCGTTCGACGGGCGGCACTGTACCATAACCGGCATACCGGCTGGTGCCCCCATCAGGGCGCCAGCCGGTGCCGAGCGTCACCTCAGGTGTCGATGGTGATAGCTGCCCCGGACATGTCCGGCATCTCGTGGGCAATGCCCTTGTGACAGTCGATACAGGTCCTGTCACCGTCCGCCAGGGTGATGGAGTGGGCCCGTGCCGCCTCCCTGACTCTGGTCTATAAAACCCTAGTGAATGATTGGGCAAATCAGCGCCAGCTATTGGGTCGGCGTCTTTGATAGCGAAGACACGGACTGAACAGAGTGCCGATTTGAACCGCCCCCCAAACACGATAGACTGGCAAAAACCCAGGAGGCGCTACCGATCCATGCCCGAGCTTTCGCCCCAGGACTGGCAGGCCATCGCCGTTACCCTGAAGCTTTGCACCCTGACGACTGCCATTTTGCTGATACTGGCCACGCCCCTGGCCTGGTGGCTGGCCCACCGGCAGTCCACTTCCCGCACTCTGGTGCAGGCCCTGGTGGCGCTGCCGCTTGTGCTGCCACCAACGGTGCTGGGTTTCTACCTGCTGATCGTCCTCGGCCCCCGGGGCCCGGTGGGCCAGAGCCTGGAAGCCATGGGTCTGACGCACCTGGCGTTCAGTTTCGAGGGCATTCTGGTGGCGTCGGTGATCTATTCCCTGCCCTTTGCGGTGCAGCCGCTGATGGAGGCTTTTCGCCATCTCGGCACCCGGCCGGTGGAGGTCGCAGCCGCCCTCGGAGCCGGCCCCGTGGACCGGTTGTTCACGATCATCCTGCCCCTGTGCCGGGGCGGCTTTATCGTGGCGGCCACGCTCACGTTCGCCCACACCCTGGGGGAATTCGGCGTGATTCTGATGCTTGGCGGCAGCATTCCCGGGGAAACCCAGGTGTTGTCGGTGCTGATCTACGACTACGCCGAGGCCATGGACTACGACGCCGCCCACCGCCTCTCCCTGGCCATGCTGGTGTTTTCGTTTGTGGTTCTGGTAGCGGTGTACAGTTTCAACCGGCGTTTTGACGGGGTGCGGCCGTGACGCTTCAGGTCCGTGCCCGGCTCCAGCGCGGGAGCTTCACCCTGAACATCAATGACGATCTGCCGACCGAAGGCATAACCGCCCTCTTCGGCCGCTCCGGCTGCGGCAAGACCACGCTGCTGCGGGTCATCGCCGGCCTGGAGAAGCCCCGCAACGCCGAGGTTCGCTTCGGCGACCATACCTGGCAATCCGGCCGCCGCCACCTGCCTGTCAACCGGCGACGCCTGGGGCTGGTATTCCAGGAGTCGAGCCTGTTGCCCCACCTGTCAGTGGAGGCCAACCTGCTGTATGGCTACCGGCGCACACCGGCCAGCCAGAGACGGCTGCACCCCGAGGCCATCCGCCAGTTGCTGGCGCTGGATGAGCTGCTGGACCAGCCCGTTCATACCCTGTCCGGCGGCCAGCGCCAGCGGGTGTCCCTGGGCCGGGCATTGCTGACCAGCCCCCGGCTGATGCTGATGGATGAACCCCTGTCGGCCCTGGACAGCGCCGCCAAACGGGAGATACTGCCGTTCCTGGCGGGCCTTTCCACCAGTACCGGCGTGCCCATGCTGCTGGTGACCCACTCCGCCCGGGAGGTGGAACAGCTGGCGGACCAGGTGGCTTTCATGGAACAGGGCCGTATCGAGCGCATCGAGCCCCTGCGGGAAGCCCTGACCCGGCCCGGCTCGCCGCTGTTCAGTGATGAGGGTCCGGCCGCCATTGTGCAGGGATCGCTCAAGGAAGCCGGGGACGGCCACTGGCAGTTCGTCACCCGGGGCGGCGATGGCCGCCCGCCGGTGCATTTCCAGGTCAGCGGTCAGTCCAGCCACCACACCAGCCTGCACCGCCTGCGCATCCTCGCCAGCGATGTCAGCCTGGCACTGCAGAAGCCTGAGGGAATAAGCATCCGTAACATGATGCCGGTGAGAATCGAGCGTATCGAGGACAGCGATCAACACCGCTGCACTCTGGTCTGCCGCCTGGAGGACGGTCAACAGCTGCTGTCGAGGATTACCCGGCAGTCGCTACAGGAGCTTGGGCTGGAGAGCGGGCTCACGGTGATTGCCCTGGTAAAGTCCGCGGCCTTGATGGAGTAACCGGCCGGCCCGCCAGCAGAGCCCCGGTCAGACCAGGGCCACCATCAGCAGCACCAGAACCGCCAGTGCCAGCGTGGCGCCCGCCCGTAACCGCTGCTCGACGGCGCTCGACCAGCAGGGCAACTGTGGCCACCGCCGGATCAGTGTGCCGGGCTCAGCCGGTGGACGAACCGCCGGGACGTTCAGGTGCAACAGCAGCCGCCGTGTCATGGCCTGCAACGGCACAAGCAGATCCCCGGGGGGAATCCGGGGTGCCCGGGAAATCCATGCGGCGGCCAGGGCGCCGGTAACCAGAGCCGCCAGAATGGGCCAGAGCAGGCCCAGGTATTGGTAGGGCTCAGGCAACCAGTGGGGCGGCTTGACCAGTCCATCCACCTGCCAGGGCAGCCACCAGAACAGCAGCAGCGAGCAGGCCACCGTCAGCAGCCACCCGAGGGTCAGCGCCGGCGGGTTTTGCCCGCGGGTGCCGTGGCGATGCTGCAGCCAGAGGAACCGTAGCACCAGCAACAGGGTGGCCACTGCGCCGGCGCTCATGATAACCGTCAGCGCGGGCGCGGCCGCCATCGCCAGCTGGTCCCCGGCCAACGCTTCCTTCAAGGCCAGTTTCGACAGGGCGCCACTGGTAAACGGCAGACCGGCCAGGGAAAAACCCGGCAAGGCGATCAGCAGCCAGAACAGGCCGCGGCCCCGACCCTGTGCAGGCAGCTGGACCGCAGTGGCGAGAAAAAGGGCCCCTTTGGCAAGACCATGGTGCAGGGCATAAAGCGCAACCACCGGCACCATCAGGTCCGCCCGGTCCGGCGTGGCCAGGGCCGCCCCCACCAGCAACAGCATCAGTCCCATCTGGCTGATACTGGAGTAGGCCAGCACGGCCTTCGGCTGGTTCTGGCACACGCCCACCAGCGCGCCGCCAAGGGCAGCAACGGCCCCTGCCCCCACCAGCAGATTACCCCAGCCCTCCAGAGCCTCGTGCCCCAGCGGCAGCGTCAGCAGCCAGCCCAGCAGGCCCGCCTTGATCATGGCGCCGCTGAGAACCGCGCTGGCGGGGGTGGGCGCCACCGGATGGGCCAGCGGCAACCAGAAATGCAGCAGCGGCAAGCCCGCCTTGACCCCGAACCCGGTCACCAGCAACGCAGTGATCAGATGCCGGTTTTGCGCCTGCGCCACCGCGGCGGGCAGGTCCGCCAGCCGGCCGCTGTCGGCCACGGCCACCGCCAGCATCAGTCCGGCCAGCAGCAGCATCTCCCCCATTACCGCCATGGCCATGTAAACACGACCGGCCCGCAGCGCGTTGGCGGTGCCATCATGAACCACCAGGCCATAGCTGGCGAAGGTCATCAGGGCAAAGAAGCTGTAGAAACTGCCGACGTCGCTGGCCAGGATCAGCCCCAGGTTGCCGCACAGGCTCAGGCACCAGAACACCAGAAAGCGCCGCTGGTGGACGCGTTCCAGATAGCCAACGGCAAACAGCCCGGCACAGCACCAGAGCAGGGCTGTGAGCACCAGGAACACCCGGCGCAGGTCATCCAGCAGCCAGATCCCGTCCAGCAGCAGCCAGGGCAGTGGCCACTGCCAGCCCTCACCGGAGACCAGGGCAAGCATCAGCGCCGGCAGCGGCAACAGGGGCAGCCCCCAGCGGGTCCGGCGGCCTGCAACAATCACCGGCACCAGCCACAGCAGGGGCAGCCCCACCGCCAGGGCAACCAGCAGTTTCATGCCAAGGCTCATGGCAGATACTCCCGGTTGACCACCAGCTCCGCCCAGGACAGCGGGCTGAAGGCCGCGGCCGCCAGCACACCGACCACCACGGTGGCGCCCCCGGTGATCACCGGCGGCCACAAAAGCCAGCCGAGGGTTTCCAGCCTTCCCCAGCGCACTTCCGCCGGCCAGTCCCGCCGCTGGGGCCGGAACCAGAGGCGATGGACGATGGGCAAGAAGTAGACCGCATTGAGAACACTGCTGATCAGCAGTACCGCCAGCACCCAGGGCATGTCCGCCTCCAGCGCCCCAAGCCCCATGGTCCATTTGGTGATAAAACCCGCCAGCGGCGGCGAACCGATCATGCCGAAGGCGCCGATGGTGAAGGCGACCGACGTGACAGGCATGCGCCGGCCGGCACCGTCGAGCTCGTCAATGCGGTGTACGCCGAGAGTTTCAGCATAGTTGCCGGCACAGAAGAACAGGGTGATCTTCATGATGCCCTGGTGCAGCAGGTGGGCCAGCCCGCCGGCCATGCCCAGCGGCCCGGCCAGGCAAAGCCCCAGCATGATGTAGGACACCTGGCTGATGGTGGAGAAGGCCAGCCGCCGTTTCAGGTCCTGCTGTCTCAGCGCCTGCAGCGACCCGTAGATAATGGTAAAGGCCGCCAGCCAGGCCAGTGGCTGCAACAGCCCGCCCCGGTCGGCAAACTCGACCCCAAACACATCGGACACCACCCGGACGATGCCAAAGGCCCCCGCCTTCACCACGGCGACCGCGTGCAGCAAGGCGCTGACGGGGGCCGGCGCCACCATGGCCTCCGGCAGCCAGCCATGGAGGGGAAACAGTGCCGCCTTGACCCCGAGGCCGGCAATCAGCAGCGCGAAGATAATGGCCAGGGCGGGGGTCAGCGGGCCCTCCAGTGAGCCGCCGGGCTCGAAATCCAGGGTGCCGGTCTCGGCATACAGCCAGGCCATGCCCAGCAACAGCAGAGCGCCGCCGCACAGGGTGTAGATGATGTAGGTGCGCCCGGCCTGCAGGGCCTGGGTGGTGCCCCGGTGCACCACCAGCGGGTAGGTGGACAGGGTGAGCATTTCGTAGAACAGGAAGAAGGTGAACAGGTTGCCCGCCAGGGAAATGCCCATGGTGCTGGCCACGCACAGGCTGAAAAAACCGAAGAACCGGCTGCGGTTGGGGGAGTTTTCCAGGTAGCCCACGGCGTAGGCGGTGGTCAGCAGCCAGAGCACCGCCGACAGGCCGGCGAACATCATCGACAGCGAGTCCGCTTTCAGCTCGAACTCGATACCCGGCATCATGGTGAAAGCCATCCGGTACTCGATGCCCCGGAAGACCCCCAGCACCATCACCATGACCAGCACCAGTTTCAGCAGGGCCGCCGCCAGGTTGACGCCGGCGCGAACGCCGTGGCGGTGCTCCGGCAAGGCGAAGATCACTACCGAGGCCACCAGTGACGTGGCCAGGGCCATCACTGGCAACCAGGGGTTCAGCCACAGGTCCTCCATCAGCCATTCTCCTCGAATGGCAGCGCCATGATCGACAGCACCGGCTCGGCTACCAGGCCAAGGCCCAGGGACATGAGCGCCAGCATCATGGGAATGGCCTCAAGGCGGCGCGGCGGATGATAGAACTCGTCCCGGTCGGAGTCTTCCACAAAGGATGCCCGGTAGATACGGAAGACATAGGCCGCCGACAGCAGCCCGCCAGCCAGCAGCACCAGGGTCCACCACCACTGGCCACTGTTCAGGCTGGCCTGCAGCAACAGCCACTTGGCGGCGAAGCCACCCGTGGGCGGCAGACTCATCAGCGATACCCCCGCCAGCCCGAAGGAGAAAAGGGAAAACGGCAGGAAACGCCCGACCCCGGCCAGGGCCCGGACCTCATTGCTGCCGGTGGCCAGGATCAGGTTGTCGGCCGCCAGGAACATGGCCGCCTTGGCCAGGGCATGACTGACCACCTGCAGCGTCATGCCCTGCTGCGCCTGCTGGGAAACCGACTCAGCCACGCCCCAGGTGAGGGGAAACAGCAGGAACAGGTAACCGATCTGCGCTACCGAGGAATAGGCCACCACCTGTTTGAGCCGGCTCTGCACGCAGGCCATCCAGCTGCCCCACAACACCGCCATTGCTCCCAGCACCCCCGCCATCTGGGCCAGGGCGAAGCTGCCCAGGTCCGGACCGGGCTCGAGCCAGAACCGGGCGCCGATGTAGAAGGAGGCCTTCACCACCAGTGCCGATAACAGGGCACTGACCGGTGACCGGGCGATACCGTGGGCCGGGGGCAGCCAGCCATGAAGCGGAAACAGCGCGGTTTTCAGGGCCAGGCCGGCCATGATCAGCGCCAGGGCCAGCCCCGTTCCTCCCGTTC
This sequence comes from Marinobacter sp., assembly GCA_048617055.1. Taxonomy (GTDB): domain Bacteria; phylum Pseudomonadota; class Gammaproteobacteria; order Pseudomonadales; family Oleiphilaceae; genus Marinobacter. The sequence continues at coordinate 6,265 of JBMCIH010000072.1, forward strand.
CGGACACATCCTGAGCCTGGGCGGATACGCCGTTCATGGCCAGGGTGCCGAACTGTCCGTACATCAGTGCCACCCCCAGCAGATAGGCCAGCGAGCCCACCAGTGCCGCCAGCAGGTAGCGCAGCGCGGCGCGCAGTGCCTGGGCCTCACCACCGAGCGCCACCAGGCCCACGGCGGACAGGGTAATCAGCTCCAGGGCCACATACAGGTTGAACAGGTCGGCTCCCAGCCAGACGCCATTGAGGCCAGCCCACAGAAACCAGAACAGGGGCCAGAAATAACGCTGCCAGGGTTTGTCCGGGTCCAGGTACACACCCGCGTGGAGCCCACAGGCACTGGCGACCGCGGCGGTCGTTAACACAAAGGTTATGGCCAGCCCGTCCACCCGCAACTCGATACCCAGCGGCGCCTCCCAGTCGCCCAGGGGGTAATAGAAGCCACCATCACGGGCGACCGCGAACCACAACATCAGCGATACCACCGCCTGCAGCGCCATGCCGGCCCAGCTGAGCCAGCGCCCGGTCCGGAACCCGGCCAGCAGCGACATGACCGCCCAGGCCAGCGGGGTGAACAGCAGGCCGGCCATCAGCCAGGACATCATGGGCCACCCTCGCCGTGCTTTCTGTCAGACTCAAGGGTGACCTGACCGGTCAGATGGAAATACCGGCGAATCAGCACCAGGGCCAGCGCGGTGGCGGCAATGGCCACCACGATGCCGGTCAGTACCAGGGCCTGGGGAACCGGGTCCACCCCCTGACGGTGCTGGGCCAGGCCCACCAGCACCAGGAAGGTGCCGGACCCCATCAGGTTGAATGCCAGCAATTTCCGCAGCAGGTGGTCCAGCATCACCATTCCGAACAGCCCGACGACAAACAGGCCCGCGCCGGCAAAGGCATAGAGCAGATCGGTGGTCACCGCGACTCTCCTTCCGCCGGCTCACAGGCGTCGTTGACCGGTGCCGCCACGAACAGCGACAGCAACACCATGGCAATGGAGACGGCCAGGAAAATCTCGATCAGCAGGATCAGGGGCTTGGCCATGCCCTCGGGGTAGGCCAGGAAGGCGCCCCCTGCCAGGGCGCTGGCCAGCGCCACCAAAAGGAACACCGAAAACCCCAGCACCAGACCCACCCGCAGCAGCAGCCCCGGCTTCAGGAAACCCATGGGTACGCCACTCAGGCGCATCAGCACGCCGGTCGCCGCCAGCACGGCACCGGCCTGAAAGGCCCCGCCGGGGCGGTCGGCACCGGCCCATAACAGGTAGCCGGCCACCAGCCACATCAGCGGCACGAACCAGCGCTGCAGGGCCAGCACCAGCGGGTCCCGGGTCCGCAGTGCCGGCTCTTCCAGCGACGGCAGCCGTGCCATGGAAATGCCGGCGATGGTGGCAATCACCAACACGCCGATTTCCAGCAGGGTATCGTAGCTGCGAAAGTTGAGCAGTACCGCCGTAACCGG
>JBMCIH010000073.1:0-7699 GCA_048617055.1 Marinobacter sp.
GGAAGTGCCGGGAGGAACGGCGGAACGAGCGCTCCGCCTGCTGGCGTACGTATATCTCGTCCCTCAGTTCCTGGTTGATGGCCTGCAGTTCCTGTGTGCGCTCCTCCACCACCTCTTCGAGCCGGGACTCGATGCGGCGCCGCTCACGGAGCAGGGCCCGTACATAGACAAAGGTGCCCCCGAGCACCAGCATGGCGGGTCCGGCGGACCACATGAAGCTTATCATCGCCTCCTTGCCGATGGGTACCTGGGGGGTGGTGAGCAGCAGCAGCGGGCCCAGGGCCAGGGCCAGGATCACCAGGCTGACCAGGCTGTCTGCCAGGATTGGCAGCCAGCGCTCACGGCTTTCGCTTGTTCTCGGTTTTTCCACGTGTCCCTGCCTGTTTCGGGGTTCGCCTGCTGCCCCGGTCATCCCTGAATCAGGAATCAGCCCGGAGCCGGGCCTTGGTCAACGTCGAGCCTCATCGACAAGTCGATGGCCTCCACGTCCTTGGTCAGTGTGCCGATGGAAATGTAGTCGACACCCGTTTCGGCAATGGCCACCAGGGTGTCCTCACTGACACCGCCGGACGCCTCCAGACGACAGCGGCCCGCCGCCAGATGGACGGCCGCTTCCATGTCACTGAGACTGAACTCATCCAACATGATGATATCGGCTCTGGCGTCCAGTGCCTGTTGCAGTTCGTTCATGTTTTCCGTTTCCACCTCCACCGGGCGTCCCGGGGCGATCTTCCGGGCCTGGTTGACAGCGGCGGCAATGGAGCCGCAGGCGGCGATGTGGTTTTCCTTGATCAGGAAGGCGTCCCACAGGCCGATACGATGATTATGGCAGCCGCCGCAGGTCACTGCGTATTTTTCCGCAAGCCGCAGCCCCGGCAGCGTCTTGCGGGTATCCAGCAGTTTTACACCGGTATGGGCAACCCGGTCGGCAAAGCGCTGGCAGCGGGTGGCCACACCGGACAGGGTCTGCAGCCAGTTCAGGGCCGTCCGTTCCCCGCTGAGCAGGCTTCTGGCCGGCCCCTGGCAGGTGAACAGGGTCTGGTTGGCGCTGGCCCGTTCGCCGTCGTTCACCTCCCACGACACATCGACTTGTGGATCCAGTTGACGGAAGACCTCGTGCACCCATGCCTGGCCGGCCACAATGGCCGGCACCCGGGTAATCACCCGGGCCCGGGCCATCCGCTGCGGCGGTATCAGGGCGGCGGTAATGTCGCCGTTGCCGATATCCTCCCGTAGGCTGGCAGCGACTGACTCGATACGGGACTGGCGTAACAACTCTTTCAGCTCATCGGACAAGGGGGCCATGCTGGATCTTCCGCGCGGTAATGGTCGGGGCGTTGATTGTATCGGCAGGGAGCAACCACTGAAACCGCCGGTTTTCATCCATGGGAAAGCAGAGGCTGACCTTGTACGTCAGTTTTCGAAAAAACGCGATGTTTCAGATCACTCAGAGGGCCTGAAAAGCCCGGAGGCTGATGGAAATGTGATGGGGTTCCGCGCTTCACAATCGGTGACAAAAACTGACACATATTGACGACATAAGCGCTTATGATAGCCGATGAGTGTTAATCAATGTTAAACGGGGCCTGACGCCATGGCACAGGAACGAAAGGTTGTGAATCTCAGAGAGGCGCAGGGAGCGACCGCAGATCTGCCCTCCGCGCTTGTTCGCCTGAGGGACGCTTCTGTCAGATCCCTGTCCGCGATTCTGTCGGAGTTTTTTGACAGCGCGGATGACGTGCTGTTCGGCATGGCGGACCGGGCCGGCTCCAACCAGGACCAGATTGCCTATTTCGATGCGATGCGGGAGCTGCGCCTGCGCCGCAAGACCATGACCAAGACCACCCTGGCGTGGGTGACCCGGGCCTTCAACGAGATCGGCCAGTTTGATCCCATGCCCCGCAGCCGTGGGCTGGAAGATGTGGACCAGGACTCCCTGTCCATTCTTGATGACAGTGAACTGGAAAAAAAAGTGGCCATCGACAGCCTGATCAACAAGCTCGCAGGCCGCTACGCCGAGCCGGTGCGCCTGCTCAGCGCCCGTATCGCACATGTTTCAGGCCACCGTGAACTGGCCGGGCGGCAGATGCCCCTGAGCCCGGAAGTGATCTGTACCGGCCTGGGGCATGCCAGCGGTGACCTGGACATCGATATCCGCGCCCGCCTGGTGGTGATCAAGCTGTTTGACCGGCTGCTGGTAGATCGCCTCGCCTCCCTGTATCAGGAAGCCAACCGGCTGCTGGTGGCAGAGGGCGTACTGCCTGATCTCAAGCGCCCACCAGTCGCTGGCCAGCCGGCTTCCCGTGTGACCCGCAGGCCGGTCCCGCCTGCCGGCAAGGCGGCGCGCGTGGCAGCGCCCGGGGCTGGCGGTGAAGGCGCTGAGGACGCCTCCGCCGTTACCTTTTCCGAACTGACGGCACTGCTTCACTGCAGTGGCTCCGCCGGCGCTACCGACAGTCGCCTTTCCGGCGGCGGGGCCGTGCCCAAGCTGGATACCGCAGAGCTGATGCAACAGCTGGGCGGTCTCCAGGGTACCGACGTAACCAGCGACAGTGGCCAGGTCATGCCCCTCTCGGCTCTGCTCAGCCGGGTGCTCAGCCAGGGGCCCGGCCAGCAACTGCCGGTGAACCAGGTGGATGGCGATGTGATCAACCTGGTGGCCATGCTGTTTGAGTTCATCCTCGACGACCGGCAGTTGCCGCCGGTCATGAAGATGCTGATCGGACGGTTGCAGATTCCGGTGCTCAAGGTGGCGCTGCTGGACCGCAGCTTCTTCAACCGGGGCGGGCATCCGGCCCGCAAGCTGCTCAACGAACTGGCCATGGCCGGTATCGGCTGGAGTCCGCGCAGCGACAATCAGCGTGACCCGCTGCGGGAAAAGGTGGAGTCGGTGGTTGAGCGCCTGCTCAATGACTTTACCGACAATATCGAACTGTTCGACGAGCTGCTCAGGGATTTTCAGCATTTCATGGACCTCGACCGGCGCCGGCGTGAGCTGGTGGAGCAGCGCCTGAGGGATGCCGAGGAAGGCCGGGCCCGCCATGAACTGGCCCGGGAGAGGGTTCATGCCCAGCTGGATGGCCTGCTTGAGCGCCACCGTTTGCCGGAGCGGGCCGTGGCGCTGGTGAACGAGCCCTGGCGCAAGTACCTCGAATGGGTTTTTCTCAGGGAAGGGGAGGAGTCCGCGGCCTGGCAGAAGGCCATGGACCTGACCGGTCGGCTGGCCTGGAGTCTGGATCCGCATCCGGTGGAGGACACCACCCGGGATGAACTGCTCAAGGCGATTCCCGGTATTACCGATGCCCTGCGCAGCGGTTTGCACGAGATTTCCTGGGACCCGTTTGCCATAGATGCGGCGATCCGCGACCTGGAGCTGGCCCATGTGGATGTACTCCAGGGGCTGATCGTCCGGCCGCGACAGCCGCAGGTGGCAGAGGAACGTCCCGCCGGGCCGGCCGATGAACTGGCTGTGGGAACGGACACCACTGCTGAGGCGTCGCCACCAGAGGCCCCGGTTGAGAATGCCCGGCCCGCAGACACCCTGGCACAGCCACCGGCAGGCCGGGTGCAGCAGGCGCCTGCCAAGCCTGTGGCAAAGTCGCAGCAGGTCAGTGAGCCGGCCAGGGCTCCGCAATCCGGCCCTGAACCCGTCACGACAGAAGTGACAGAACAGCCGGCAACGTCAGCGGAAGAGCCAGCGTTGCCCGAAGTGGGCACTGAGTGGATGGAAAAGGCCGCTGGGCTGCGGGTGGGCTGCTGGGTGGAAATGCCCCGGGACAACGGCCGTCTGCGGTGCAAGCTGGCGGCTATCATACGGGCCACCGGCAAATATATCTTCGTCAACCGCAACGGCGCCAAGGTGGCCGAGTATCTGCAGGGGGAACTGGCCATGGCCCTGTCCCAGGGCCGGATCATACTGCTGGACGACGGCCTGATCTTCGACCGGGCACTGGAGTCCATCATCGACAACCTGCGTCACAATCGCCGGGACTGAGAGCCGGGGCGCTCGCCCCGGCCGGACCTTTGTGTTTCAATCCGGAGTCACACTGAGCCGTAACCTGCAGGAATGCCGTGTCTGACTCCGCGACCTCACGCCATATTGCTGCCCTGAGAACCTCTGGCCGGGTACCGGCCGCCCGCTGGTGCCCGTCTCCCAATTTTGGCCCCCGTCCGGATGGGGATGACATCTCCCTGCTGGTGATCCATAACATCAGCCTGCCGCCGGAGCAGTTCGGCGGGCCCTACATCGAGGATTTCTTCTGCGACCGGCTGGATACCTCCGCGCACCCGTATTTCCGGGAAATCGCCGGCATGACCGTATCCGCCCACCTGCTGATCCGCCGCGACGGCGAGCTGCTGCAGTTTGTCAGCCTGCGGGACCGGGCCTGGCATGCGGGGCGCTCAGTCTTCTGCGGACGGGAGGAATGTAATGATTATTCCATCGGCATCGAGCTGGAAGGGGCCGACCAGGTGCCCTATACCGAAGCGCAATACCGGCAGCTGGCATCGGTGACCCGGGACATCATGGCGGCCTGGCCGGCCATTACCGAGGACCGGATTGCCGGCCACAGCGACATTGCCCCGGGGCGCAAGACCGACCCGGGGCCCGCCTTCGACTGGCCCTGCTTCCGCCGGCTGCTGGTGGCCGGCTGAGCCTCACTCAGGTTTCCGGCCGGTGCTGCTGCCACAGTATTTCCTGGCCACCGTTGCGGCGGGCCAGCACCCGCGCCACCACAAACAGCAGGTCTGACAGCCGGTTGAGGTAGTGGCGGCCGTCCGGGTTTATCGAGTCCTCGTGCCCCAGCGCCACCATCACCCGCTCGGCACGGCGGCAGACCGCCCGGGCCAGGTGGCACTGGGCGGCCGCCGGCGTGCCGCCGGGCAGGATGAAGTTCTTCAGTGGCGGCAGGCCGGCGTTGAAGTGGTCCAGGGTTTCCTCCAGCCAGCGGACATGCTGGCCGCCCATCACCTGGCTGCCGGGAATGGCGAGCTCGCCACCCAGGTCGAACAGGTGGTGCTGGATCCGGCCAAGGATCGCGGCAACAGCCTCTTCTCCATCCAGTTGCGCCACCAGAACGCCCAGATGGCAGCTGAGTTCGTCCACCGTGCCCATGGCCTCCACCCGCAGTGCATTCTTCGCAATCCGGTTGCCATCGGCCAGGCCGGTGGAGCCGTCATCGCCGGTACGGGTATAGATCTTCGAGAGTCGGTTGCCCATGGCAGGCCTCCACAGTCAGTCGTCGCAGGGTTGGGGTCTGAGCTTTTTTACCCGCTCGGTAAGCATCTGGTTCACCGGCGCCGCCAGCCCCAGTTCCCGGGAGCGTCTTGCCACATAGCCATTGATGTAGTCGATCTCGGTGGCTCGGCCGCCCTGGAAATCGCCCCGCATGGAGGAGCTGTTGGCGGCGGTGTTCCTGGCGACCCGTTCGATCTGGTCCCGCAGCTCCCGGGGTGAATGGGGCGGCAGGCCCTCGGCGGTGATCAGGTTGGCCAGTTCCTGGCACAGGGCGTCGATGTGATCGAGAAACAGCGGCGAGTCCAGTATGTCGCCGTTGCGGCAGTCGAGGATGGCGGTAAACGGGTTGATGCCGGCGTTCACCGCAAGTTTGCTCCAAAGCCGTTCGAGGATGCGCTCCTCCCCATGTACCGCCAGGCCTGAACGGGCCAGCTGGCGGATGACCGCCGGGGTCCGGCCAGCGGCCTGATTCGTCAGGGCACCGACCCAGGTATGGCCGCGGGCGGCGTGGACTACCCGGTCCGGGGCAGGGCGGTTGGCCGCCTCGGTGGTGCTGGCGGCCAGCACCGGTCGCCGGGGCCAGCGTTCCGCCACCGCCTGCTGGCTGCCAAGGCCGTTCTGGAACAGCACAATGGGGCAGGACCCGGGCAGCCGGTCGATGGTGGCCGCCAGGGCATCAACCGTGTCTCCGGCCTTGGTGGTCACCAGCAGCAAGGTAACCCCGGAAAGATCGGTGAGCCAGGGGCGGATGACCGCGTGTTCCCCGCCGCCGGGGTCCCGAAGGTGGTAATTGAGCCGGAACGAGGACAGTGCCGAGGCGTTCGCGGGAACGAAACCGGTGATCGCGGAGGGCAGGTAGGCAGCCCACAGCCGGCCCAGGGCGCCGGCGCCCAGGATGGCGATGTTTTCATCGCCGACGCCGGACTGGGACGGACGGGTGGAGGTCCTCAGGCCAGGCACCTACATGGCCTCGATTTCGGCCCGCTGTTCGCTCAGGCGTCTCTGGCTGCCCTGGGCGTCGCGGAGCTTGTCTTTTTCCTTCTCCACCACCTCGGCCGGTGCCTTGGCGGTGAACTTCTCGTTGCCGAGCTTGCCTTCCAGGCGTGCGATCTCCCTGTCCAGGCGCTCCAGCTCCTTGTCCAGCCGTTTGAGTTCGGCGTCCCGGTCGATCAGGCCGGCCATGGGCACCAGCACTTCCATGTCCCCCACCAGCTGGGTGGCGGACATGGGCGCCCTGTCGCCCTCGAACCATTCCAGTTGCTCGAGCTTGGCCAGCGACATCAGGAACTGGCGGTTCTGGTCCATGCGGCGCTGGTCCTCACCTTCGTCGCCCCGCAGCAGCACCGGAATCTGCCTGGCCGGTGAGATGTTCATCTCGCCCCGGATATTGCGCACCGCCAGGATAACGCCCTTGAGCCATTCGATATCCCGGGCGACGTCGGCGTCCTGCTTGCTGCTGTCCGGTTCGGGGAAGGGCTGCAGCATGATGCTGTCGCCCTGCCGGCCGGCCAGGGGGGCCACCCGCTGCCAGATTTCCTCGGTGATGAACGGCATGACCGGGTGGGCCAGCCGCAGCACCGCTTCGAGCACCCGCACCAGGGTGCGGCGGGTGCCCCGCTTGGCTTCGGCACTGGCGGTGATGTCGTTCAGCACCGGCTTGGACAGCTCCAGATACCAGTCGCAGTACTCGTTCCAGATGAACTCGTACAGGGCATGGGCGGCCAGGTCGAACCGGTACTGTTCCAGGTGGCGGATCACCTCGCCCTCGCAGTGCTGGAGTTCGCTGATGATCCAGCGGTCCGCCAGCGACAGGTCCACCGGCTCGTCGTTGACGCCACAGTCCTCCCCCTCTGTGTTCATCAGCACATAGCGGGCCGCGTTCCACAGCTTGTTGCAGAAGTTGCGGTAGCCTTCCAGGCGCTTCATGTCCCAGTTGATGTCACGGCCGGTGGTGGCCATGGCGGCAAGGGTGAAACGCAGGGCATCGGTGCCATGGGCAGCGATACCCTCGGGGAACTCCTTCCTTGTGCGTTTGGCGATCTTCTCCGCCAGTTTCGGCTGCATCAGGTTGCCGGTACGCTTATCCAGCAGGCTGTCCAGGTCAATGCCGTCGATCATGTCCAGGGGGTCGATGACGTTGCCCTTGGACTTGGACATCTTGTCGCCATGCTCGTCCCGGATCAGGCCGGTAACATAGACGGTCCGGAAGGGAACCTGGGGGCTGCCGTCCTCATTCTTCATGAAGTGCATGGTCATCATGATCATGCGGGCCACCCAGAAGAAGATGATGTCGAAGCCGGTGACCAGCACATCGGTGGGGTGGAAGCTCTTCAGGCGCTCGGTAATCTCCGGCCACCCCAGGGTGCCGAAGGTCCACAGGGCGGAACTGAACCAGGTGTCCAGCACGTCCTCGTCCTGGCGCAGCTCCAGATTTGCTGCCAGGCTATATTTTTGACGCACGTC
>JBMCIH010000074.1:0-7663 GCA_048617055.1 Marinobacter sp.
GTCTTGTGTTAAGGGACACTAGCGACTAAAAGGAATTACGGGGAGCAGGCGACCCGGCGACCCGGCAACTCGCCCAATCAACGAAGGATGAGGTAGTCATGTCGATGACCATGCGGGATTATTCGGAAAAGCGGGACTTTCACCGGATGCAGGTAAATTCTGAAATCCAGATTACCGACAGTGAGGGACGGACCTTCAGGGGACTCTGCCGGGATCTCAGCGGAACCGGAATGCGACTGCAGGTGAACAGCTTTGTTCCCGAAGGCGCAGTGCTGCATACCCTGCTGCCCTCGACCAGCGATCAGTTTCCGCCTTTTGAAACCGAGGTCCGGGTGTTGCGTACCGAACCCACTGACGACGCCTATCTGCTCGGCGTCATGATCGAGAAGGTCAGGTACTGACAAACAAGCCCCGGCGATCTGCCGGGGCTTGTTTCGTCGGGACTGGCGCCAGCCCCTCAGCCCAGCCTTGTCTCAGAAACAACGATGCCGTTGTTGTCCGCATAGACGTACTGGCCCGGGCGAAAGGTCACACCGCCAAAGGTGACCGGCACGTTCAGGTCTCCAACGCCCCGCTTGTCGGTTTTGCGCGGGTGGGTGCCCAGGGCCTGGACCCCCAGTTCGGTCCGGCGGATCACGTCCACATCACGGATGCAGCCGTAGATGATCAGGCCGGCCCAGCCATTGCCCGCCGCCTTCTCCGCCAGCATGTCACCCAGCAGCGCCGCCCTTTTCGAGCCGCCGCCATCGACCACCATGACACAGCCATTGCCGGGCTTGCCCACCTGCTCCTTGACCACGGAATTGTCCTCGAAGCACTTGACGGTGACTATTTCACCGCCAAAGGCGTCAATACCGCCGAAGTTCCGGAAGCCAGGCGCCACCACCTGCACCTCGGGATGATCGTCGCAAATATCGGGAGTCACGATGTCCACCTTGTCAGTCTCCTTGTTGCCGGCTCTGGTGGCCGGTGTCAGTCAATGGATTCGTCGGCGAGGAAGAACCAGGTATCCAGTACCGAGTCCGGATTCAGGGATACGGTGTCGATACCCTCGTCCATCAGCCATTTGGCCAGGTCGGGGTGATCGGAAGGCCCCTGCCCGCAGATTCCGATGTACTTGTCGGCACGCTTGCAGGCCTGGATGGCGTTGGACAACAGGGCCTTGACCGCTTCGTTACGCTCGTCGAACAGATGGGCGATGATGCCGGAGTCCCGGTCCAGGCCGAGGGTGAGCTGTGTCAGGTCGTTGGAGCCGATGGAGAAGCCGTCGAAGTACTCCAGGAACTGGTCCGCCAGCAGGGCGTTGGCCGGCAGCTCGCACATCATGATCAGGCGCAGGCCGTTTTCCCCGCGCCTGAGGCCGTTCTCCGCCAGCAGATCCACCACCTGGCTGGCCTCGCCCACGGTGCGCACGAAGGGCACCATGATTTCCACATTGGTGAAACCCATCTCGTCCCGCACCTTCTTCATGGCCCGGCACTCCAGCTCGAAACAGTCGCGGAAGGTGTCGGAGATATAGCGGGAGGCACCCCGGAAGCCCAGCATGGGGTTTTCCTCATCCGGCTCGTAGAGGGTGCCGCCAATCAGGTTGGCGTATTCGTTGGACTTGAAGTCCGACAGGCGCACGATCACCTTCTTGGGGTGGAAGGCCGCCGCCAGGGTGGCGATGCCCTCCACCAGCTTGTCCACGTAGAAATCCACCGGCGAGGCGTAGCCGGAGAAACGCTTCTCGACGGTCTGGCGGATATCCCGGGGCAGACTGTCGTAGTTCAGCAGGGCCTTGGGATGCACACCGATCATGCGGTTGATGATGAACTCCAGCCGGGCCAGACCGACACCTTCGTTGGGCAGGGACTGGAAGTCGAAGGCCCGGTCCGGGTTGCCCACGTTCATCATGATCTTGAAAGGTATGACGGGCATGGACTCGACGGTATTCTCCCGCAGTTCGAAGTCCAGGCTGCCCTCGTAGATGAGGCCGGTGTCACCTTCGGCGCAGGACACCGTCACTTCCTGGCCATCCCGGAGCACTTCGGTGGCATCACCACAGCCCACTACCGCGGGAATGCCAAGCTCACGGGCGATGATGGCCGCGTGACAGGTACGCCCGCCCCGGTCGGTGACAATGGCCGAGGCCCGCTTCATCACAGGCTCCCAGTCCGGATCCGTCATGTCGGTCACCAGCACGTCGCCGGCCTGGACCTTGTCCATGTCCTTGATGCTGTCCACCACCCGGACAGCGCCACTGCCGATCCGGTGGCCGATACTGCGGCCCTCCACGATCACCTTGCCCTGCTCCTTGAGCAGGTAGCGCTCCATGACATTGGCGGCGGCGCGGCTCTTCACCGTTTCCGGGCGGGCCTGCACGATGTAGATCCGGCCATCATCGCCGTCCTTCGCCCACTCGATGTCCATGGGACGGTCGTAATGCTTCTCGATGATCATGGCCTGTTTGGCCAGCTCGGTCACTTCGTCGTCGGTGATACAGAAACGGTTGCGGTCATCCTGCTCCACCTTGACGGTGTCCACGAAATGCTCCGCCTCCTTGTCGGCGGCGTAGACCATCTTGATCGCCTTGCTGCCAAGGTTGCGCCGCAGCACCGCCGGGCGGCCCGCCTCCAGGGTCGGCTTGTGGACATAGAACTCGTCCGGGTTGACGGCCCCCTGCACCACCGTCTCACCGAGGCCGTAGGAGGCGGTGACAAACACCACATCCCGGAAACCGGACTCTGTGTCGAGGGTGAACATGACCCCGCTGGCGGCTGTCTCACTGCGCACCATCTTCTGGATACCGGCGGACAGGGCCACCAGCTTGTGGTCGAAGCCATGATGCACGCGATAGGAGATAGCCCGGTCGTTGAAAAGGGAGGCGAACACTTCCTTGACCGACTTCTTGACCTGCTCGAAACCCACCACGTTGAGGAAGGTTTCCTGCTGGCCGGCAAAGGAGGCATCGGGCAGATCCTCCGCCGTGGCGGAAGAGCGGACCGCCACCGCCAGGTTACGGTTGCCGTCCTGGAGCTTGATGAAAGCCTGCTCCAGGTGCTTTTCCAGGTCGGCCGGGAACGGCTGCTCGAGCACCCACTGGCGGATATCCGCCCCGACCCGGGCCAGCTCGTTCACATCATTGATATCCAGGGCATCCAGCGCTTCATCAATGCGCTCCCGCAGCCCGTCCTTTGCCAGGAACTCCCGGTAGGCACGGGCTGTGGTCGCAAATCCACCTGGTACGGATACACCGGCATTGGCCAGATTGCTGATCATCTCGCCGAGGGAGGCGTTCTTGCCCCCGACCCGCTCGACATCTGACATGCCCAGGTTCTCAAACCAGATAATGTAATCTTCCAAAGCGCGTCTCCCATGGTTCAGTCGAGCAAACTGCAAAGAATAGAGGAGCACTCAACCCCTGTAAATCACATGGCCGCCATCACCGGCATTGCACGACAGGGGCCGGAGGGTGGTAAGGTTGCTCCCGACGATCGAGTTTGGCGTGTATCATACTGTAACCTGTGAAGATTACCTAGGGAACCACCGCTCATGAAACGCACAGTCTTCTTTATATCCGACGGCACAGGCCTGACCGCCGAGGCGCTCGGCAACAGCCTGCTGGCCCAGTTCGAGCAAATCGAGTTCGAGCGGGTGACCGTTCCCTATATCGACAACCAGGAGCGGGCCGAGGAACTGGTGGAGCGCATCAATACCTCCGCCCGGGAGGACGGCATGCGCCCGCTGGTGTTCGACACCATCGTGAAGAAGGACATCCGGGCCATCATTGCGCAGGCGGATGGCTTCATGGTGGATATCTTCGGCACCTTTCTCGATCCGCTGGAGCAGGAGCTGCAGGCGTCCTCGTCCTACACGGTGGGCAAGTCCCATTCCATCAACAACGAGGGCCGGTACGAGCAGCGGATCCATGCGGTGAACTTCGCACTGGACAACGACGACGGCGCCCGCACACGCCACTACGACGAGGCGGACCTGATCCTGGTGGGGGCATCCCGCTCCGGGAAGACGCCCACCTGCCTGTATCTGGCCCTGCAGTACGGCGTGAAGGCGGCCAACTACCCCATTACCGAGGAAGACCTGGATGACCAGAAGCTGCCGGAGGTCCTGCGGCCTTACCGGGACAAGATCTTCGGCCTGACCATCGACCCGGAACGGCTGGCGGTGATCCGCAACGAACGCCGGCCCAACTCCCGCTATTCCTCCCTCAAGCAGTGCATGCACGAGGTGGAGGAAATCGAGACCATGTACCGGCGCGAGCGCATCCCCTACATGAACACCACCGCCTCATCGGTGGAGGAGATTTCCGCCCGCATCATGGTAACCACAGGCCTGAAACGGCTGCGCTGAGCGGCCCGGCCTGGGCCCCTCTGGCGGGTTACAGTTCCCGGGGCGCCAGTCCCAGGGCCTCGGCATCGGCGCGCCGGTCGTGGCTGGTGATCACCGCCGTGCTGGCCTTCTGCGGCTGCAGCCAGTCGCCGGCCACCCGTTTCAGGTCACCCACCGTCACCGCCAGAACCCGCTCCCGGAACCGCGCCTGCTGCTCCGGTGTGCGCCCGAACAGCCGGCTGTGGAAGGCATGGCGGGCCTCTCCTGCCGGCGAGCGGGGCTTGTCCAGCTGGCTGATGACCCCCAGCACGGCTTCTTCGAGTTCCTGCCGGCCGTGGTCGGTTTCCTGGAGCCAGACCAGGGAGGCATCGAAGTCATCCAGGGTCTCGCCGAGACGGGGGTCCCGGTAGGAGAAAAAGCGGAAGGTGCCGTTGACGTTATCCTGTCCCGCGCCGCCCCCATAGGCGCCGCCCTTCTCGCGGAACGCCCGGTGCAGGAAGCCGTTGCGTAGGAAGCCCCCCAGCACGGTCAGGGCGGCGGCATCCGGGTGGTCCGGCGCCACCGTCGGGTAGGCGCGGGCACAGAAGTTGACCTGGGTGGATGTCAACCAGGCTTCCCGGGTGTCATAGCTGACCGGGTCGATCTGCCACTGTTCGCCGGCCACATCCGGCGCTTCCGGCCAGAGGCTGCGGACCCCTTCAGCCATGGCCTCCAGGTGCTCGTACTCCGCCACCAGGAGGAACTGCCGGTGCTGGTTGCGAAAGCGCTGATGGAGGCTGGCCAGGTGTTCACAGAGCCGCTCCAGCGCACCACTGTCATCCAGGGTGTCATCCAGGGCCTTGGTGCCCCGGATGCCCGCCAGCCCGCCCAGACGGAACGACAGCCAGGCACCGGGGCTGTGACCCTGGGACGCCGCCCCCATGGCCAGGCCGTGGCCGCTACCGGTGACCGCCTGTTCGCGGCGTGCCCGGATCTGCGCCACCAGTTCGCGAATACGGCCCTTCTCATCGAAGCGGGCATTGTCGAACACATCCCGCAGCAGCTCAGACAGTGCCCGCCGGTTGCGGGCCAGGGCTTTGCCGCTGAGAATCAGGTAGCCATTGAGGCTCTGCACGTCATCCACCCTGCCGCGGGCCGATACGTTCGCCCCGATGCCGCCACTGCAGGCGGAAATCCGGTCCTGCATCTGCAGGTAGTCGAGGTCGCCGCAGCCCACCTCGGTGAGTATGGTGGTGTACAGCGGCAGCAGAAGCAGTTCTTCGTGACTGAGCGCGGGCAGCTGGAAGACGGCCTGTTCGTAGACCAGGCCATTGGTGCCCTGGGCATAGAGCGCGGCCGGGAAGGCGTCCGGATACCTCCCTTCGGGCACATGGATCTTCAGAGGCACGTCGCTGAGGTCCACCTTGGGCAGGATCGAGTCATCGTCTTTTTGCAGCTGGCGTGCCTCCAGGGCCTGGGCCCGGGCAACAATCTGCTGCTGCTCCTCTTCCGAGAGCTCGGCCTTGCGCCGTGCCAGCGCCTCCCGCACCGCCTCCTGGCGGCGGCTCTCGAGTTGATCGTCCGGCCGCAGGGTGAGGGTCACCCGGTGTGGATTGTCGATCAGCAGCCGGCGGATCAGGCCGGGCACATAGTCCGGGTCATGGATTTTCTCCCGCATTTTTTCCAGTACCGGCTCCAGATCCAGCAGCTCCACCGGATCGCCGCCATGGACCATCGGTGAAATGGCGGTCATGATCAGCTGCAGGCCATAGGGGAAACCATCACCGGAAATTTCCCGCTGGTGCAGTTCCAGCTGGTGCAGGATGGCTTCCAGCCGTTCCCGGGAGATGCCCTCCTCCGCCACCTTGTGCAGCACCGATTCGATCAGCGCCTCCAGGTCTTCCCGCCGTTCCGGCTCGCTGCCCTCGACCCCGCATACAAAGGTCATCTCCCGGTTGGAATCCTCCAGCCCGCACATGGGCGAGGGTGCCGCGGCGATGTCCGTGGTTTCCAGGGCGTGCATCAGCGGTGATGCACTGTTCTCCAGCAGCACGCTGGCCACCAGCTGCGCTTCCAGGTTCTGCTGCAGGTCAAAGCTGTGCCCCAGCAGCCAGCCCATCACGATGTGGGTCTTGCGTTCCACAGGCTCACTGGCGCTGACCGCATAGCCCTGCTCCACCCGCAGGGGCGAATACAGCCGTTTCTCGTCCCGCACGGGCAGGTCCACCTCCAGGGCATCGAACCGGGACAGGGCCAGCTCCTCGAAACGCTCATGGTGCTCCCGGGCCGGAATGTCGCCGTAGGTGCAGAAGATGGCGTTGCTGGGGTGATAGTGGTGGCGGTAGAACGCCACCAGGTCGTCATAGCCAAGGTCCACGATATGGTCCGGCTCACCGCCGCTGTTGTAATGGTAGGTGGTGGTCGGAAACAGGTGACTGGACAGGTTCTGCCACAACTGGGAGGTGGGCGCGCTCATGGCCCCCTTCATCTCGTTGTAGACCACACCCCGGTAGACCAGGGGTGTGGTGGGATCGTCCGGGGTCTCGAACTCCAGGCGGTGGCCCTCCTGGGCAAAGTCAAGCGGATCGAGCTTGGAGAAGAAGACCGAATCCAGGTAAACCGACAGCAGGTTGTCAAAATCCTTTCGGTTCTTGCTGGCGAAGGGGTAGGCCGTCCAGTCGCTGCTGGTGAAGGCGTTCATGAAGGTATTCAGCGAGCGCCGGATCATCATGAAGAACGGATCCCGCACCGGGTAACGCTCGCTGCCGCACAGAGCCGTATGTTCCAGAATATGCGCCACCCCTGTGGAGTCCATGGGGAAGGTACGCAGGGCCACAAAGAACACATTCTCGTCATTGTCAGCGGCCATATGCAGGTGCCGGGCACCGGTCCTGTGATGGATGTACTCTTCCATGGTGAGGTTCAGGGCTGCAATGGGGTGGCTGCGCACCCGCTCAAATGCCGGGTGTACACTGGGCTCATTGGTAACGGTCATTCAGTCGTCCTGTCAGGCAAAATAGTGTTATGTAGCTTATCACGGTATCCTCAACACACTGGCCAGACCTGTCGGGTGGTTTGCACCAGTTGTGACCGGGAGCGAGATATCCCGGCCCTGATTCCCCTATGATGGCGGTGGGGCTGCCGATTTAAAAGCCCCGCCGGCGATGTGCCAGTTTAAGGAAACCCAAGATCATGTCGGATACTTCCAGTGAGCTGACCGGTATCATCCCGCAGGCCAGGGCGACAAACGCCCCCCGCCCGCACACCAGCACCGGAGAACGCGGGCCCGGCCCCGCGGGAATCAACACGGCTCACCAGCACCAGGCTGCGGTTTCCGGGCAGCCGGCGGCGCAAG
>JBMCIH010000075.1:0-7654 GCA_048617055.1 Marinobacter sp.
ATCGCCCCACCATCGCCTTTGCGCCGGATGACGACGGCAGGCACCTCAAGGGCTCGGCCCGTTCCATTCCCGGCCTGCACATCCGCGACGCCCTGGCGGTGGTGGACACCCGCCATCCGGGCCTGCTGAAGAAATTCGGCGGCCATGCCATGGCGGCGGGCATGACCATTGACGGCGAGGATTTCGAACGGTTCAGCATCGCCTTCGATGAGGCCGTCCGGGAGAGCCTGAGCGCCGAGGATCTGGAGGCGGCGATCGTGACCGATGGCCCCCTGGAGGCGACCGAACTGAACCTGGAAACCGCCTGGCTGCTCAAGCGGGCCGGCCCCTGGGGGCAGCATTTCCCGGAGCCCCTGTTCGACGGGGAGTTCCAGGTGGTCAGTCAGCGCATTGTGGGGGAGAACCACCTGAAACTGGTTCTGCAGCCCTCAGGAGGCGGTGGTGCGGTGGATGGTATTGCCTTTAATACCGGGCCCGAAGTGCCGGACTTTACCCGTTGCGGTGCCCGGGTGGTGTACAAGCCGGACGCCAACACCTTCCGTGGGCGTACCAGCCTGCAGTTGTTGATCGACTACCTCGAACCCTGCCGGTGACGTTGCGGCGTTACCGGGCCTTCGGAATCACCCGCTCGCGCACGAAGACAATCAGGATGGCCGCCAGGGTCAGCGCCGGCCATGAGCCGGTCACCATGAACGGAGTGTTGCCCCCGGCGGTGCGGAGCTCGCCTTCCAGCACCGACCGTTCGAACTGGGGAATGCGTTCGGTCACGATGCCTTTCTCGTTGATCACGGCGGTGATGCCGTTGTTGGTCCCCCGGGCCATGTAGCGTCCCGTCTCCAGGGCCCGCATGCGGGCCATCTGCAGGTGCTGGTGGGGACCAATGGAGTCGCCGAACCAGCCGTCGTTACTGATGGTGACCAGCAGGTTGCCCCGGCGGGCGTTGGTGGCAACGAAATCCGCATAGGCCACCTCATAGCAGATCGCCGGTATCAGGCGGGCGTCCCCCGCCGCCAGCGGGTCCTGGTACTGGGCTCCCGGGCTGAAACTGGACATGGGCAGATCGAAAAAGCCGATAATACCCCGCAACCACTGCTCCAGCGGCACATACTCACCGAAGGGCACCAGTTTCTGCTTGTGGTAAACCCCGTCACCCGGTTCGCCGATGGCCATGATGGAATTGTGGTAGGTGTAGTCCTCCCGGTCTTCACTGTAGGTGTACCAGGGGATGCCGCTGATCAGGGTCGAGTTCTCACCGAGTTTCGAGCGGATATGCTCGACAATGGGCCCCGCTTCGTCCTGGGTGATGGGAATGGCGGTTTCCGGCCACAGGATGATATCCCGGTCCCAGTGTTCTTCGGTCAGCTCCAGGTAGGCCCTCAGCTGGTCCCGCAGGAAGTCCGGGTCCCATTTGATCTGCTGGGGAATATTGCCCTGCATGGCGACAAAGCTCAGCGGCTCGTCACTGAGCTGGGTCCATGGGACCCGGTTCAGGGCGGGGCCGGCCAGCCACAGGGCCAGGGTGCAGACGACCACCATCACGGCCGCCGTCTGTCGCCCGGCCCTCAGCAGAGCGTAAAGGGCGTAGAGGGCGACGCCGGTGGCGGTGACGATCAGGGTGACGCCATGCACCCCCACGACGGGTGCCCAGCCGGCCAGTGGGCCGTCCACCTGGCTGGTACCCAGGTAGAGCCAGGGGAAGCCCGTCAGCAGCCAGCCGCGGATCCAGTCCGCCAGCACCCACACCGCCGGAAACAGCAGCAGACGCCGCACCTGGCTGTCTTTTGCCAGCTTGCCCCAGCACCAGAAAGTCAGTCCATGCACCAGCGCCAGCCCGGCTACAAACAGCACCATCAGCAGCACCGCGATGGGAATTGAGGTATTGCCGTGTTCGCTGATGCTGATGTAAATCCAGGTCACCCCGGAGGCGAACAGGCCAAGACCGGTCAGCCAGCCGGCCAGGAACAACTGCCGGGGCGCCAGGGGCAGGGCTGCCATGACAATCAGGGCGATGGAAACCGGCCCCAGCCACCACAGGTTCCAGGGCGAGAGGGTCAGGGTCTGCAGGGCGCCGGCGAACAACAGCACCAGCAGGCTGACCCAGCGTGGTGCCCGGGCCAGCGGATTACTCAACATCGTCCCGGGTCACCTGCAGTAACCGGATGACCCGGTTGTCGGCGTTGGCAATGGTGAAAGTGAAACCTTGGAAACTGGTGGATTCGCCCCGCCGGGGCAGGTGGCCGAACTCCTTGAGCACGATGCCGCCGATGGTGTCGAATTCCTGCTGGTCCATCTCGGTACCGAAGAACTCGTTGAAGTCTTCCACCGAGGTCACGGCCTTGACCGCCCAGGAGCCGTCGCCGTGGGGCTTGATGTTGGTCTCCTCGTCGAAATCGTGTTCATCCTCGATCTCGCCGACGATCTGCTCCAGCACGTCCTCGATGGTGATCAGCCCGGCCGTGCCGCCGTACTCGTCCACCACGATGGCCATGTGGTTGCGGTTTTCCTTGAATTCCTTGAGCAGCTGATTCAGGCGCTTGCTTTCCGGCACGAAGGTGGGGGGGCGCAGGATCTCGCGGATACGGTGCCAGTTGAGGTCGTTGTTGAGGGCCAGGGGCAACAGGTCCTTGGCCAGCAGCACGCCAATCACGTCGTCCTGGCTGTCGCCGATAACGGGGAAGCGGCTATGGGCGGAATCGATGATCTCCTGAAGGAAGACTTTGGGCTCCTGGGCCGCCTTGACGGTGACCATCTGGGAACGGGGAATCATGATTTCGTCGACGCGCATGTCGATGACCTGCATGGCGCCTTCGATGATGCTCATGGCATCGGCGTCGATGATGTTGTGCTCTTCGGCATCACGAAGTATCTCCAGCACGTCCTCCACGGACTCAGGCTCGCTGGAGAAAGCCTGGGATATTCGCTCCAGCCAGGACTTGCTGCCCTGGCCGCGACTCGACTGATCGTCGCTCATGAGTGTGTTTCCGGTTCCTCTGTCTCGTAGGGGTTGCCGTAGCCGAGTTCGGCCAGCAACCGGATTTCCAGGGCTTCCATAACCCCGGCCTGGTCACCCTCAATATGGTCATAGCCCTGAAGATGCAGAAGACCGTGGATCACCATATGGGCCCAGTGCGCATGCAGTACCTTGTCCTGTTCGCCGGCCTCGCGAGCCACCACCTGCGCGCAGATGACAAGGTCACCGGCCAGAGGCACTGTTATACCGGCTGGCGCCTCAAATGGGAAGGACAGCACGTTGGTGGGACTGTCCTTGCCCCGGTACTGATGGTTCAGCTCCCGGCTTTCCGCCTCGTCCACCAGGCGCAGGGTCACCTCGGAGTCGTGGTCCTGCAGCCAGCCGAACTTCGCCCAGCGGGTAAGGTCCGCATCGCCGGGCACGGTATCATCATCGTAAGCTCGCTGGATATCCACCGCCAGTTTGCTCATACCGGGTCGTCTTCACTGAAGGCGTCGTAGGCTTCCACAATCCTCTGTACCAACGGGTGGCGGACCACGTCGCCGGATTCAAAGCGGGTAAAGCCAATGCCTGCAACCTTGCTGAGTACGCCTGCGGCGTGGATCAGGCCGGAATTCTGCCCCCGGGGCAAATCCACCTGGGTGGTATCGCCGGTGATCACCGCCGTCGAGCCGAAGCCGATACGGGTCAGGAACATTTTCATCTGCTCGCGGGTGGTGTTCTGACTCTCATCGAGAATGATGAAGGAATTATTAAGGGTCCGGCCCCGCATGAACGCCAAGGGGGCGATCTCGATCACACTCTTTTCGATCAGCCGGGTCACCTGCTCAAAGCCGAGCATCTCGTAGAGCGCGTCATAGAGTGGCCGCAGGTAGGGGTCCACTTTCTGGGCCAGGTCGCCGGGCAGAAAGCCGAGCTTCTCGCCCGCCTCCACCGCCGGTCGTACCAGCAGGATGCGCTTGACCTGTTCATCCTTCAGCGCCTCGACCGCGCAGGCCACGGCGAGCCAGGTCTTGCCGGTGCCGGCCGGGCCAATGCCGAAGTTGACGTCGTGGTTGCGGATATTGTGCACATACTTCTGCTGGTTCTTCCCCCGGGGCCGGGCCTGGAGTTTCGGCGTCTTGATGACGACCTGGCTGCCATCATGCTCAGACGCCTCCGGCAGCCGTTCGAAGCCGGTCTCGCGGATAAACAGGTGAACGGTTTCCGGCGCGATATCGTCCGTGGCCTCGGTTTCCCGGTACAGGTGCCGTATGACTTCGGTGGCGGCGGTGGCGTTCTCCGGCGCCCCCTCGATGCGGAAGTGGTGTCCCCGCCGACCGATACGCACGTCCATGCGGCGCTCGACGTGCTTGAGGTGTTCATCAAACTGGCCGCACAGCACGGCCAGCCGGCGCTGGTCGGCTGGGCTCAGATCAAATTGTCGGGCTTCGGTGGTGGTAGTCAATCTGTCCTCTGGCTGTTTGAAACCCCTGCTAAGCGGGGCTGGCTGTCGGGGTCTGACCCATTTTTCCTGAAAGGAAAATAGGGTCTGACCCCCTTTTACCGGAGCTTCGTGTCTTGCCCCGGGGTCTGACCCATTTTTCCCAAAGGGAAAACAGGGACTGACCCCTTTTTACCGGAGCCAACTGTCTGGCTCTGTTCTGGTCTTCTTTTCACAGACTGCAGGTTTCGGTGACATGAGCCGGAGGTCGGGGAGTTTTCTCCGGACACGCCCGCAAGTACGTCCCTGTAGGGCTCGACTGCAGCCTCTTGATGCTAAATGCTCCTGCGTCGCATCAAGAGTCCAGGGCTGACCGTCCGTGGTCAGCCCCTGAAGCGCTTCGCCCTTCACCCCTGGCTGCAGACGGTGCGGAGAAAACTCCCCAACCTCCGTCTCTCTGACTGCAGTGCTATTCGCTAAAAATGCCTGCCAGTTTGGCGGGAGTAGATTTCCCGCTCATTTCCCAATAGCGAAGGTGCAATTGAACCGCACACGTTGAAATTAAAGAATGGTTCCAACTGCCTGCTCGTTCAAGAGCCAGGGCGAGTTTTTCTTTCAGGCAATAACAATGTCCATAGGGCGAGGAGGGGGGACGTTTTTCCGGAACCGTCGAATGCCATGGATGGCATTCGAGAAGCTCTATGACCGCCACGGATGGCGGGAATGCCGATTTTGCAGGAGCAAAAATCGGCCAGGGATGTACTTGCGGGCGTGTTCCGGAAAAATGTACCGCCTCCTCGACCATGCACCATCACAGGCAGGCGCGAGAATCTTTGGGCACTTGGGGTCGATTAAAAAAGCTCACCATTGACCGGCACACCCCGAAGCGAATTAGGCAAAGCCTCCCGAATCTCAACATCAATAAAATTCCCGACCACCTCGGGATCATCGTGGCGGAAATTCACAATGCGGTTGTTCTCGGTACGGCCGGCATACTCGCCCGGGTCTTTTTTGGACAGGCCGGTCACCAGAATGCGCTGGGTGGTGCCCACCATCTTGCGGCTGATGTCCATGGCCTGCTGATTGATGCGCTGCTGCAGGATGGACAGACGCTGTTTCTTGACGTCCATGGGTGTGTCATCCGGCAGATCCGAGGCCGGTGTGCCGGGGCGGGCGCTGTAGATGAAGCTGAAGGAGACATCGAAGCCGATGTCGTTGATCAGCTTCATGGTGTCCTCGAAGTCCTTTTCGGTCTCGCCCGGGAAACCGATGATGAAATCCGATGAAAAGCTGATGTCCGGCCGGATTTGCCGCAGCCGGCGCAGCTTGGACCTGTATTCCAGAGCGGTATGGCCCCGCTTCATGGCCGCCAGAATGCGGTCGGAGCCGCTCTGCACCGGCAGGTGCAGGTGACTGACCAGTTCCGGCACCCGCTCATAAACGTCGATCAGCGCGTCAGAGAACTCCACCGGGTGAGAGGTGGTGTAACGGATACGGTCGATACCGTCGATGGTGGCGATCACCTCGATCAGTTCCGCCAGGTCCATGGTGTCGCCGTCGTGGGTCTCACCCCGGTAGGCATTGACGTTCTGCCCCAGCAGGTTGACTTCCCGCACGCCCTGGCTGGCCAGGTGGGCCACCTCCACAATCACATCGTCCACCGGGCGGCTCACTTCCTCGCCACGGGTGTAGGGCACCACGCAGAAGGTGCAGTACTTGCTGCAGCCTTCCATGATGGAGACAAACGCGGAGGGACCATCAGCACCGGGCTCCGGCAGGTTGTCGAACTTCTCGATCTCGGGGAAGCTCACGTCCACCACGCCGACGCCATTACCCTTGCTGCGGATTTCAGTGATCATGTCCGGCAGGCGGTGCAGGGTCTGGGGCCCGAACACCATGTCCACATAGGGGGCCCGGTCGATGATGGCCTGCCCCTCCTGGCTGGCCACGCAGCCGCCCACGCCAATGATCAGCTCCGGCTTGTGCTTCTTCAGACCCTTCCAGCGGCCAAGCTGGTGGAACACCTTCTCCTGGGCCTTCTCGCGGATGGAGCAGGTGTTCAGCAGCAGGATGTCAGCGTCTTCCGGCGTGTCGGTCATTTCCAACGCCTCGCCGGTTTTGAGCAGGTCCGCCATGCGGGCGGAGTCGTACTCGTTCATCTGGCAGCCGTGGGTCTTGATGTAAAGCTTCTTGGCCATGGATCTCACTACGTTGGTGAATTCGGCGCCGGCGGCACGAGGGTATTCACGGCGCTGGTCAAACCGGGCCGCGTATTATAACGGGCTGGCCACTTATCAACCACCATAGTCTCGGTCAGCCGGTACCCGGTTGTGATAAACTTCGGCGTTTTCCGACTGTTGTTGAAGAACCGGCCATGACTCCCGAACGCCTTGCCCGCATCAAGCAGATCCTGGATACCCGCCAGCCCGACCTCAGCGTGCTGACGGATCAGGTCCACAAGCCCCGCAACCTGTCCGCCATTATCCGCTCCTGCGACGCCTTCGGCCTGGCCAATATGCATGTGGTGTGGCCGAAAGAGGGGTTTCGGGCTTTCCGCAAGACCGCCGGTGGCAGCTACCACTGGGTGCGAACCTATACCCACCCCACCATGGACGAGGCGGTCGCTGCCCTGAAAGCCAGCGGCCACAGGCTCTACGCCGCGCAGCTGTCGGACCGGGCGGTGGACTATCGCGAGGTGGACTACACCGTGCCCTGTACGATCATCATGGGCAATGAGGTGGACGGCGTCAGTGCCGGGGCCTCGGACCAGGCTGACGAACACATCGTGATTCCCATGATGGGCATGGTGGAGTCACTGAACGTGTCCTCCGCCTGCGCGATCATCCTCGCGGAAGCCCAGCGCCAGCGCAAACTGGCCGGCCTGTTCGACCGCCGCCGGCTGTCGGATGACGAGTACATGCGACTGCTGTTCCAGTGGTGCCAGCCCACGGTCAAGCGCTACTGCGACGACCGCAACCTGCCGTACCCGCCCATCGACTCGGAAACCGGCGAACTGATCGATGGCGTGGGCTGGATGAACGAGGTGCGCCGGCAGCGGCATCCGGCACTTGCTGAGGAGTGAGCACTTAGTTTTGCTTTTTTAGCCGTTTCCTGGCCTTGGCGGGAGCACGGCGGGTATCCAGTATCGCCACGACGGATACGACTTGATCAGTAGCCTAGTGTGCCGTGCGGTAAATTCGCTGACCTACTGAGCCACTGAGAGCCTTGAGAGCAAGGCGCGGTGGCGAAGGTTTGGTGGT
>JBMCIH010000076.1:0-7653 GCA_048617055.1 Marinobacter sp.
CGCCGCCATTATCGCTCAGGCCTGGGACCGGCGCGCCGCCATCCTGGACGGCAATGTCAAACGGGTACTGGCCCGCTACCACGCCGTGGCGGGCTGGCCCGGCCAGACCAGCACCCTGAACGCTCTCTGGCAGCACGCCGAAAAACACACCCCGGACAAACGGGTGCGCGACTACACCCAGGCCATCATGGACCTTGGAGCCATGGTCTGTACCCGCAGCCGGCCCGCCTGTGAAACCTGCCCGCTACAGGAGGGATGCCTGGCAAGGGTCAGGGGCGAAATCCACCTGTACCCCGGGCGCAAACCCAAAAAGGAAAAGCCGGAAAAGACCACCTGGATGGTTATCCTGGAAGATGGCGAGGGACGCATACTGCTGGAGCAACGCCCGCCCAGCGGCATCTGGGGCGGCCTGTGGAGCCTGCCAGAGCTGGACCCGGCCTATGGTGCCGACGAACTCCAGGATGCCTGCGAGCGGCAGTTCGGGTTCAGCTGCAGTGAACCAGGGCTGATCAGCGGCTTCCGCCATACCTTCAGCCACTACCACCTGCACATCCGGCCCGCCAGGCTCCAGGTTGCCGGCGCGCCCCAGGTCCGCGACCCTGGCAATCACCGCTGGCTGCACCGCCAGGACGCCCTTACCCTGGGCCTGCCGGCACCGGTAAGAACACTGCTTACGGCACCCGGGCAGGCCACACTGCTCTGATCTGTTATCATCCGCCCACAGCATTCTTGTAACAGGAGCCCCCATGAGCCGCACCGTATTCTGCCGCAAATACCAGAAAGAAATGGAAGGCCTGGACGTCCCGCCCATGCCCGGGCCCAAGGGCCAGGACATCTACGAAAACGTCTCCAGACAGGCCTGGGAAGAATGGCAGGCCCAGCAGACCATGCTGATCAACGAAAAACACCTGAGCCTGATGGACCCGAACACCCGCAAATACCTGCAGGCCCAGATGGAACGCTTCTTCAACAACGAGCCATTCGACAAGGCCGAAGGCTATGTACCACCCGAAGAATAGCGATAACTGATCAGTACTTAGCCAACGCCGGCGCCACGCATTTTTTTGGCGACCGGCCTTGACTCAGTCAACCTAAACCGGTTTAATAGCGCCCCGTTGCACGGCAAGTGCAGCGCACGGTGCCCGGCAGCACCTGATAAATACAGCCTTTGCCCGGATAGCTCAGTCGGTAGAGCAGGGGATTGAAAATCCCCGTGTCGGTGGTTCGATTCCGCCTCCGGGCACCATCAGATTCAATGACTTAGCCCGCCTTGTGCGGGCTTTGTTGTTTCTGTCGCCAGGTTATTGATCCACAGTCTCACATGCCCCGTCGAGAGGACAGGCCAGACGCGCTGCCCCCTGGATATGTATTCAGGAACGGCCACTACAGTGGCCGCTTCTCCTCTGCCCTTGCTGTTGGGGTGGCCTGGGCAGCGGACTCTGACAGATCATGACTGAGTCGCCACTCGCCTTCTTGCCAGCGCAGGCGCTGGAGCGGCCAGTAGTGCGGTTCCTGCCGCACGGCAACGGCTGCCCGGCGGCCGGTGGCGGTCATTAGGTGCAGCAGAACCGATTCGGCCCGGGGCTTCTCGGCCAGACGCGCCAGAAAGTCCTCAATATCGCCGACCGGCTGGCCATCCACCGCCACAATCAGCGCGTTGGTTGGCAGGCGATAGCGCTGGGCCGGGGAGCCGGCACTGCGGGAGGCGATGAAGACCCCCGGGCGCGTCAACCCCAACTGTTCGGCCACCGCCCGGTGAGGCTGGTGCAGCAATGCGCCGGACCAGAGCAGGACCTCCTGGGTCTGAAGCCCCGCCAGGGGCCTTGTTTCCACCCGCACCTGCATGATTTCCTCGTTTCGCAGCAGATCCAGTGTCAGCTCCGGCGCCTGGCTCAGCCGGTCCACCTCCTCCAGCCGCGTCACCGGCTGGCCGTCCACGGCCAGCAGCAGATCACCGCTTTGCAGGTATTCTGCCGCCGGCGTACCATTCACCGTTTCTTTCACTGTCAGCAGGCGGTCCGCGTCGCCAAAGCGGGCGATCCACTCTGAGGTCAGGCCGAGCTGGCGTGCCCGCGCCAGGGATGCGTAGCCCAGTTTGGCTTCCAGCGAACGGATCGGCCTGTTGTCACGGTAAGTGTTCAACATCTGGGTGATAACCGCGGCGGGGATACCGGCCTGCACCTGCTTTACTTCACGGCCTTCCTGGTGATCGAAACTGGCCCAGAGCGCGCGCACGGCACCACTGCTGTCGAACAGTGCACCCTCCAGACCGGGACGGGACTGAGCGACCTCCACCGCATCCAGGTTGCTCTGCTGGAAGCGGGCGGTGCGCGGCCGGTCAAAGCCCAGTGGCCGTACCGCCGACACCTGGGTCACCTGGCTGAGGCGGCGCTGGTCAGGCGTCAGACCCACCAGTTCAACCGACTCACCCTCCCCCAGCGGGGTCTCGGCCAGACGGGCTGACGCAACGGGTGTGCCGGCCAGTTCGGCGGGGTCGAAGGACAGCAGCGCCAGGTTGTGCAACGGGTGCATGAACACCACCCGGGCTGCGACGTTAACCCGGCCGTCCACAGTGATACGGGCGTCCCCGAGGGCGGCGGGCACGGTGTGGCGGTCCACCACCACCAGCCCCTGCTCGGCATCCACCACCAGGCCAACCCCAAAGCGGGGGCCACCCTGGACACCCTCGATCGCATAAGGCAGGTCGAAGTCCACCCATACCAGCGAGTCGCCAGGCTCGGTGCTCTGGACTGACGGCTGTTCGTCAGCCGCTACAACAGGCGCGGCCGGTGCGTCCGGCAGGAGCATTGGCTGGCACTGCCAGTGGGCAGCACCGTCGGGGCGGTCGCAGAGCCGGGCGGCATGCCAGCGCCGGTCAATCCGGACCAGACTCTGGGCCGGCGCGTGCCGCCGCCCGGGGCGGAAATAACGCACCTGCAGCAGCTCCGCATCGCGCGCTGACTGCAGGAAGTCATCCAGTCCCTCGACCGGCTCACCGTTGATGTGGGTGATCACTGAAGGCGAGGCAACACCCGCGCGACCGAACATATAGCCGGACGTCGCCAGGTATAACCCGCGGCGAGGCACATCAAGGTTGCGGGTCTGCTGGTAGGAGAGCTCATGCAGCACGGAGCCACCGAGTTCAAGAAACTGGTCCGGCTCCATCCCGTGCATGTCAGCCACCGGCACGGCCACCTCCAGACGCTTGCCGGTGCGCTCGATCTCAAGGCTGACCTCACCGCCGACACTGTTGTCCAGTCGCTCGGCCAGTGTCACGAAATCGGTCACCAGCTCGCCATCCGCCTTGAGCAGGATGTCGCCTTCCTCCAACTTGCCGGCAGCGGGCCCGCCGGTAACCACCTGAGAGGCCACCAGCATTCCGGAAAGCTCCGGCCCGCTGGCCCGCAGCTGCCGCTCGCTGTCCTCGGTCAACCCCAGCTCACGCAGCTTGGTGAAAGATCGGTGCTGAAACACTGTCTGCAGGGTGCCGCGGCTGACCGGCTCACCCTTCTGCAGAAGGGACAGTGCCCGCTCGACCCGGTCCAGCGGGAGGTAGAAACTGGCGGCGGAGCGAACATTGCCACCGGCGTTGAGCGCCACCACCCTGCCGTCGCGCCCGAGCACCGGCGAGCCGGAGGAGCCGCCGCTGGTGCCGGTGGCCGCCTGGAAATAGAAGGTATTGAAGTCGTTATAGCCATAGGCGCTGTAGCGCGGGACATTACGGTCCAGCCGCGCCAGGGTGCCGGCGTGGATGGAGAGCTGCTCGCCGGCGTCGTTACCCACCAGGCGGATGTCCAGCCCCACGCGGGCTAGTGACGGGTCCAGGGTAAGCGCCCTCGGCTGCATATACCTGACCGCCTCGGGATCGTACTGAAAAAAGCCGAAATCGTGCACCGGATCCCGGTAGAGCGGCGTCAGCTCCACCTGCTCCTGGTTGCGGAACAGGCCCGTCGCTACCACCGGGCCGTTACGGATGACGTGGCGGTTGGTCAATACGATGCCACGGCTGGCGTCCACCACGAAGCCGGTGGCGTTGGTGTTGGTGGCATTGCCGGTGTCGAAGGCCACCGGAGCGTCAATCTGGATGGAGATTACCGAATCCCTGGCCAGCTCCAGCGCCGCCTGCCAGCTCTCGTCGGCGCGGGCCGCGCCGGTGAGGACGGCAATCAGCAGTCCCAGAAAAACCAGTTTAACCTGCAACATAAAATCCTCTTGGGTTGTGAACTTAATTTGATGACGCCGGCGGCAAAGGCGGCGGGTTGACGTTGTGTGGCCGGGTGGAAATCGCTTCCATGAACGCCTTGAGGGCCGCCAGCTCGTCGGTGTCGAGCTCTAATGGCCGGATCAGTGACGACGTACGGGGAAAAAGCGGGTTGTCCCGCTGGTCGGCTGCCGGCTTCGGCCTTACCATGCCGACGTTGTACTGACGCAGCACGCTGTCCATATCCTCGAACAGGCCGTTGTGCATCCACGGCCCGGTGAACATCACATCCCGCAGGCCCGGCGTACGGAACCGGCCAACGTCCTCCGGTTGTCCGGTGACCTCGTAACGGCCAAGGTCCTCCAGGCTGCGACCGAAGAAGTGCATGCCCAGGTTGTGGAACTTCTGGTCGGAAAACTCCGGACCATTGTGGCAGTTCAGGCAGCGGGCCTTGGTGCGGAACAGGTGCAGTCCTTCCAGTTCCTGATCGCTCAGGGCGTCGTGCCTGCCCTCTAGAAAAAGGTCGAAGCGGCTCTTTCTGCTCACCACTGTGCGTTGAAAGGCGGCCAGAGCCTGGGCGATGTGCCGGCGTTCGATGTTTTCGGTGCCGAACACCGCCCTGAACTCGTCACGATAGCCGGCGATGGCATTGAGACTGGCTTCGGCATCGTCCAGGGTGTTGTGCATCTCCCGCGGATCAACGATAGGCTGCAGGGCCTGCTGCTCCAGGCTCTCAGCACGACCGTCCCAGAACAGGGGCTCGAAATAACCGCTGTTGAGGATACTCTGGCTGTTGCGACGGCCGAGCTGACGGTCGTGGCCGATGGCGGTCCGGCGACCATCACCCCAGCCCAGTTGCGGATCATGGCAGCTGGCACAGGCAATCTGCCTGGAGCCGGACAGGCGAGGGTCGAAGAAGAGCTTCTTGCCCAGCTCCACCTTCGCCGGCGTCGTCGGATTGTCCCCGGGCTCGGGCACCGGCGGCAGCCGGCCAAGCTCGCGCAGCTCCACCCCCTCGTCCAGCTGCGGCGCCGGCCATTCGGCTGGCGGCTTGCTGTAGAGGGAACGCAGGTCCGGCTCCTCGGCGGAAGCCGGAACGTGCAGCGTCCAGCAGAGAGCGACGACCACTCCTGAAAGCGGTCCGGGGCTATTCGACTTTCTCATCACGATTGCACTTCAGGCAGCATCAGAAATTCGCAGACAGTCCCAGCCAGAAACTGCGTCCCGCTTCGATGCCACTCTTACCTTCTGGTACGGCGTGAGTACGCACGTTGAACAGGTTGTTCACGCGGGCATTGATGCCGATGGCGCGAACCCGCCAGTCCAGGTTCAGATCCGTGATCCAGGTGGCAGGCCGCTCACGCTGCTCGAACACCGGCAGCTCCTCGCGGATGCTACTGCCGTCCGGCAGGGTGATTTCCTGACCTTCCTCGCTATCCGAGGTCTCGACGATGTTCTGGTAGCGCCCCCGGTAGCGTGTCACCAGCCCTGCCGAACGTCCCTGAGAGAAGTCATGGGACAGGCGGACGGACGCCGTGACCGGACGGTTGAAGTCCTCGGCGAGAACCTTCAGATCACCTCGCGGTACCCGTTTGCCCTCGTACCAGACCCAGGCATTGGGATCGAACTCGTCGATGGTGTCGTCGTAGGTGGCGTTGGTGGTTTCCGTCTCGGAATAGGTCACGGAGACTCCGAAGGAGGTGTCACCGAAGCTTCGCCCCCAGCTTCCGGAGATGCTGCTATACTCACTCTCACCATCGTTGTTCATCAGGTACCAGCGGTAGCCGTCGGGCTGGATGTCGGTTGCCGTGCGCGAGAATCCGTCTTTGTTGTCCCGCAGAACGAACTTCAGCTCGGCAAGGCCCCCAAGGGCGTTTTGCTTGATACCGCCGGCGATCTCATCGCTGTAGGGTGTGTCCAGGTCACTGAACACGTAGCGGAAGATGCCCTGCCCCGAATCCCGCTCCCAGTCGTTGACCACGTTCTGGGTGGCGCCCCGGTATTCAGTGTAATACGGCAGCCGGGCCTCCCGGAGCTTGTAGGTGAGCAGATTGGTGCCGTAGTAGCGGTTGTGACCGGCGAACAGGCGGGTGGAGCCGGTGCCAAACACATCAAGACTGCCGCGGCTGCGATGAGCAACGTTGTGGTTGCTCAGGAAATCGTCGTAGTCATAGACCAGGCCCAGGGTCAGTGACAGGCGCTGATAGTCCCAGGTGCCCTCAGTAAACAGACTGCTCTGCCAGAGCCCGACACCCACGTCCTCGGCCCGGTACACATTGCGGCTGGCGAAATACTGTTCGTCCGGCACGCAATCCAGGGCGACGCCGCGGCACTGGATCTGGGTATTCACCACGGCATCCTGATAGATGTAGCTGGTTTCAAGACGATTATGCCGCAGGTGGCTGTAGCGCAGCCCGCCGCCGTACTCGACACTGAACCGGTGTTCACCGATGTCGATCGGCCGGCGCTCCAGCCGGGTACTGAGAAAGCCGTTGAGCTGGGTCTTGTCCAGGTCACCGAAGCCCCCCTCCCGGCTGGAGGAGAGGTCTGCCTCACGACCCCAGTTCCGGCTGGGCGAATTCGCCCAGTTGAAGAAGTTGGGCTCCATGCGGCGGCTGTTCTCGGTTGCCCCGAAGCCCAGGCGGACACGACCTTCGTGAACCCCGCTCTCCCACTCCAGTGAAGAACTCAGGCTGGCGCCGCCTCCGCTCAGGTTGAACCGGCTGTCCTTGGCGTCCTTTATGAAATTCTCGCTTTCAAACGGCGCAAACGTCAGGCTGGTGTCCAGATAGGCTTCGCCAATGGGAAAGGAGTATTTCAGCAGCCCGTTGTAGGCCTCCTGGGTCCGGTGAACCGTTTCGCCGAGGGAAATGTCCGGCGTCTGCGAATAGGAGCGCACGAAGCTTCCAACCAGACTGGAAGCCTCCCCCACAGGCCGGCTGTGGGTGATTCCCATCCGCTCACGCTTGAACTCGGCGGGCTCGGGCGCTGCCCTTGGTTCACCGTTCTCGTCCTCGGCGACAAACACCCGGTAGTCCACCCAGTCGCTGCGGGTGGTGTTGTAGTGGATCTTGGTCTCCGGCTCGCGACCGGCGCGACGGGTCTTCAGCTCCACCACACCGCCGGTAAAGCCACTGTGGGCAGCCGGGACGTTGCTGTCGTAGACCGAGACCTCTTCCACCAGATCCAGATCGATGAACAGCCCCTGCTCATGACCGGGCACGTCGTCCACCGACATCTCGCTGACATCGCCGCCAGGGTCGAGCTGGCTGTCGATGCTGACGCCGTCCAGGTTGAAGAGATTCTCATAAGGCCGCCCGCCGGAGATGGAGATGGAGGCCGGTCGCAAGTCGTGCAGCCGCTCCACCTCCATTTCACTCTCGCTGAACTGCACGTTGGGCAATATGCCCAGCAGGTCGGTGACGCTGCCGTCAGGGCCGCCGAAGGTTTCC
>JBMCIH010000077.1:0-7627 GCA_048617055.1 Marinobacter sp.
AACACAGCCCTCAGACTCGGTAATTGTGTTGGCCCCGGCAAGGGGGTACACTCGGCAAAGAACTTGCTTGTTGTTTCCAAGTATCCGGTAACGCTGATTTTTTTCCTGATTTTATCAGTTTATTGAGCTGAATCAGGGGATTCCCGCAACAGTTCGGTTATTGATTACCTCAGAAGGGCGATGGACGTGACACCATGGTGATGAAAGCCTCCTTACAGTTAAAGATGGGTCAGAGCCTGACGATGACCCCGCAACTGCAACAGGCAATCCGTCTGCTCCAGCTCTCCACCCTGGACCTGCAACAGGAGATCCAGCAGGCACTGGACTCCAACCCGATGCTGGAAACCTCGGAAGAGGATGACAATGCTGAAACCGCCGATGCCGAGCGTGACCAGGAACGGGAAGAACGCAGTAACGACGAGTCCGTGTCCGCCTCCGAAGGTGACAGTGGCGCCGACAACACCTGGGAAGAGTCAGACTGGTCGGCGGAAAACAACAGCAACGATGCCATCCCGGATGATCTGCCGGTAGACACCGCCTGGGACGATATCTACCAGTCTGCCCCGGCCCCGGCTTCCCGCGGTGATGATGACAACGACATGGATTTCGAGAGCCGCAGCCCGGTTACCGAAACCCTCCATGATCACCTGGAATGGCAGCTCAACCTCACCCCCATGAGCGAGAGGGACAGCGCCATCGCCCACTCCCTGCTGGACGCTGTGGATGAGCGCGGCTATCTCACCTCTCCGGTGGAGGAAATCCACTCCGGACTGATGGAGGACAGCGACGAAGACCCGGTGGAACTGGACGAAGTGGAAGCGGTACTGCACCGCCTGCAGCACTTTGACCCCCCTGGCGTGTTCGCCCGCGACCTGCAGGAATGCCTGCTGATCCAGCTTAACCAGTTGCCCGCGGACACCCCCTGGCTGGACAAGGCCAGGCTGGTGATCACCCACTATATCGGCCTGCTGGGCAACCGCGACTATGCCCAGCTGCTGCGCCGCAGCCGCCTCAAGGAAGACCAGTTGCGGGAAGTGCTGGCAGTGATCACGTCCCTGAACCCCCATCCGGGCAATGCGCTGGACCAGTCCGAGCCGGACTATGTGATCCCTGATGTGATCGTGCGCAAGGACAAGGGCCGCTGGCGTGTCGAGCTTAATCCGGAAATTGCACCACGCATCCGCGTCAATGCCAGCTATGCTTCGCTTATAAGGCGGGCAGACAGCAGTGCCGACAACACCTACCTGCGTGACCAGTTGCAGGAAGCCAAGTGGTTTATCAAGAGCCTGCAGAGCCGTAACGAAACCCTGCTGAAAGTCGCCACGCGAATTGTTGAACATCAGCAGGGTTTTCTGGACCATGGGGAAGAGGCAATGAAACCGCTGATTCTCTCGGACATAGCCCAGGCAGTGGAAATGCACGAGTCCACCATTTCCCGGGTAACGACACAGAAATACATGCACACTCCCCGTGGCATCTTCGAGCTGAAATACTTCTTCTCGAGCCATGTCAGCACGGAGGAAGGCGGCGAGTGTTCATCCACGGCCATTCGCGCCATGATCAGAAAGCTGATAGCGGCAGAGACACCGAAGAAACCGCTCAGCGACAGCAAGATTGCCACCGTGCTGGGAGAGCAGGGCATAAAGGTGGCCAGGCGAACGGTAGCCAAATACCGTGAAGCCATGCATATTCCGCCCTCAAATGAGCGGAAACGACTGGTCTGAACCCAGGGTCTGACTAACAGGAGAAGCCCATGCAACTGAACATTTCCGGTCATCACGTTGAACTGACTCCTTCGCTGAAGGATTACATCAACGAAAAATTCCAGAGGCTCGAGCGCCACTTTGATCACATCAGCAACTGCCAGGTTACTCTGGAAGTGGAAAAGGTACGTCAGATTGCAGAGGCCACACTGCATGTGGTGGGCGGTGAAATACACGCCAAGGCAGAGAACGACGACATGTATGCCGCCATTGACGCCCTGATCGACAAGCTGGACCGACAGATCCTCAAGCACAAGGAAAAGAACGTCGACCGGTTGCACGGAGCAACGGCCCGCTAACCATGGCGATGCCGGACAGGCTATAATCTGAATCACTGCGCTGCGGTACGGTCACGTACCGCAGCATTTTTTTATCGGGACCGATGAGAATCCATGACCGATTCGACCTTGACCATCAATAACATCCTTGCGCCAGAACTCACGATATGTCGTATCAGCGGCACCAGCAAGAAGCGGATTCTGGAATTCATTGCCGAAAAGGTGGCCGGCCAGTACCCGGAACTGGATGAAACCCAGATCTTCAACAACCTGATTGCCCGGGAACGTCTGGGCAGTACCGGCATCGGCCAGGGTATCGCCATTCCCCATTGCCGCCTTGATGGCTGTACGCGGGTGGTCGGGGCGCTGGTCACGCTGGAGGAAGGGGTGGCGTTCGACGCCATCGACAATCAGCCGGTGGACCTGCTGTTTACTCTGATCGTGCCCCGGGAAGCCACGTCAGAGCACCTTGAACTGCTCAGCCAGCTGGCTGAGCAGTTCAATGACCGCACTTTCTGCGACGCCCTGCGGGCCTGCACCACCGCCCGGGAACTCTACCAGAAGATGACCGGCAACAGCTGATCCGGTCGGCACACGCAGTCGCGCCACCACCGGCGCCGACACCAGGGGACCAGGCACATGAAGCTGATTATCGTGAGTGGCCGTTCGGGGTCCGGCAAGAGCACCGCCCTGCATGTTCTTGAAGATCTGGGCTTTTACTGCATCGACAACCTGCCGATCGGGCTGCTGTTTCCGCTTACGACGGAAGCCATGTCACGTACTGCCGGCAGCCGGCTGGAAAACATTGGGGTGAGTATCGACGCCCGCAACCTGTCCGACGAGATCGCCAACTTCGAAGCCATCCACCAGCGCCTGCTGGATTCCGGTATAACCACTGAAATCATCTATCTGGACGCCTCCGAACAATCCCTTTTGCAGCGCTTTCATGCCACCCGCCGCAAGCACCCGCTGAGCGACGATCGGACGTCGCTGACCGAAGCCATACGCTATGAAAAGAAGCTGCTGGAGCCCATCGCCCAGCTGGCGGACCTTTACCTGGACACCACTGAAATGTCCATGTACGAGCTGCGGGATATGGTCAAACAGCGAATTATCGGTCGCAGCGAACAGGAGCTGGCCCTGCTGTTCCAGTCCTTCGGCTTCAAGCATGGTGTACCCGTGGACTCCGACTATGTGCTGGATGTCCGCTGCCTGCCCAATCCCTACTGGGACCCCAAGCTGCGCCAGTACACCGGCATTGACCAGCCGGTGATCGACTTTCTCGGCGGCGATGACATGACCCGCCGCATGGTGGAAGACCTGACCCGGTTTCTTGAGAGCTGGCTGCCCCAGTTCAGCAACAGCAACCGCAGCTACATGACCATTTCCATTGGCTGCACCGGCGGGCAGCACCGCTCCGTCTATATCTGTGAGCAGCTCTCCCGCCACTTCAGCGAACGTTATAACCAGGTTCAGGTCCGGCATACCGAACTGCCCCACCTCAACCCGCAACACCGTGGTACGCCATGATTCACCGGCCCGTCATCATCATCAACAAACTCGGCCTGCATGCCCGCGCCGCCGCCAAACTGGTGGAAACGGCGTCGGCCTACGACAGCCGGATCGAGCTCGTCAAGGGCGGCCGCCAGGTGGATGCCAAAAGCATCATGCCGGTCATGATGCTGGCTGCGGGCCAGGGCACTGAGCTGGAACTGGTGGCCGACGGCCCGGACGAGCAACAGGCCATTGCCGCCCTGGAGGCACTGATCAATGACTATTTTGGTGAAGGCGAGTAACCCGTGAGCAAGTACGACGCAACCCAGGCCGGAGACAATGAAAGCCTGGCCAAGAGCAAATCCCAGCTGAAGCGGGAAATGCACGAGCTGCAGGATCTGGGCAAGCGAATGATGGATCTGGGGGATGACCAGCTGGCCGCTCTGCCCATGAGCGACACCCTGAAGGCTGCCATTGTTGAGTCCCGCCGTATTCGCCAGCATGAGGCCCGGCGACGCCACCTGCAGTACGTGGGCAAGGTGATACGCAATGAGCAGGACCCCGACGCCCTGCGCAGGGCGGTGGAAGCCTTTGACGCCGGCAGTGAGGAGCACACCCGCCGCCACCACCTGGCCGAGCGCTGGCGGGACCGACTGATCAACGAAGGCAACCCGGCTGTCGCGGGCTTCGTTGAACAGTGCCCGGCCAGCGATGTCCAGCACCTGCGCAATCTGGTGCGCAATGCCCAGAAAGAGGTCAGCAGCGGCAACAATACCGGGCAGGCCCGGAAACTGTTCCGGTACCTGCGGGAGTGCATTGATGAGGCGGAACAGCCCCCGGCGCAATAAGCCAGTGCCCTACAGCCGGCGGTGCTCCCAAACCGGCATGCGCTTGCGCACCTGTTCCAGGTACGCCGGGTCTAGGTCTGCTGAGATGACGCCGGCGCCCTCAGCCAGTTCCTTGCGCACCTTGCCCCAGGGGTCGACGATCACGGAATGGCCATAGGTGCGGCGCCGTTCGCTGTTCTGGCCGCCCTGGCCCGGGGCCACCACCCACACCTGATTCTCGATTGCCCGTGCACGGATCAGCGGATGCCAGTGGGCATCACCGGTCTGCCAGGTGAATGCGCTGGGCAGGGTCACCCAGTCCACCTCCTTCTCCCGCAACTGCCGGAACAGTTCCGGGAACCGCAAATCGTAGCAAATGGCCAGCCCCAGCCGCCCTACCGGCGTCTCCAGTGTAACCAGGGAGTCGCCAGGCTCGAAGGTATCGGATTCCCGGTACTGGCCCTGGCTGTCCTCAACCATGGCGTCGAACAGATGGATCTTGTCGTAGCGGGCGACTTCCCGGCCCTGGTCATCCAGCACCAGGCAACAGGAACGTACCCGCCCGTCATCGATGATCTCGCCATCAGACCGGGCTGCAACCGGCACTGATCCGCCTACAATCCAGAGGCCATGCCGGCGCGCCTGCTCTGACAGGAAGCTCCGGATAGGGCCATCCGGCGTCACTTCCCGGCTGCCATGCACCGGCATGTTGTCGGTATCAAGGACGGCGAAATTTTCCGGCAGCACCGCCACCCGGGCGCCCTGCTCCGCCGCCCGGGCCAGCAGCAGGGAGGCCTGGCGGAGGTTGCCTTCGATATCATGGGTGCTCACCATCTGAATGGCGGCCACGGTGGTACTGCCCATAGCGAATCTCCATCAGTTGCACGGCACGGGTAAGGGGAAAGCTCAGTCCTGGTTCCCGGAGTCAAAGATATTGCGCAGCCTGACCTGCGGGTTGTCCCAGGTTCCCCCTACACTATAAGTTGCGCTGGTCAGTTTACTCAATGGTTCGCCGAGCAGTTTGTCCAGTACGAACAGGGCTCCGCCCACCGGTGGCGAGGCGCCCATAAGAATGGCCGCGATTGGCAGGTTCTGGGTCAGCGGCAGGATCACCACCAGTCGCATGTCCAGGGTCTCGTCGGCAAGGTCGGTTCTGCCGGAAAGGCGCAGCGCCCCGGAGGGGCCCGCCAGCTGCAGGTCCGGGTCCCAGCGCATGACACCCCTGTCCAGCAGAGCCTTGCCCGATATGGCGTCAAAGGCGACGCCGGCTTCGTACAGATCCGAAAAGTCAAAGCTCAGCCGGCGCTGCAGGGTGTCGGTATTGAGCAGATTGAACAGCCTGAACAGCTGGGCGGTATCGCTGTTCTCCAGTATGATGCCTTCGTCCAGCCGCACCCGGAACGCCCCGTTCAGCCGGCCGGCGGTAAACTGGTCCGGCCGCCCGGGCCAGTTGATGTCGAGATCGACCGATGAGCGTTCGTTGGTCAGCGGCGCCTCCATACCGAACAGGTTCGCCAGGTCCTGCAGCCCCCCGCCCTCGAGCCCCCCCCTGACCTCGGTGAGCTCCAGACCGGAAGTCACACCCCAGCGCACCTGCCCCTCGAACCCCAGCTCGCCGATGTTTCCCTGCAGGTCCTGCAGGACCACCTCCTCCGGCGACGGCGAAAGCAGGAAGGACCAGGCCCCGGCAGGGTCGTCCCCCAGCGTCAGAGCGCCAATACGCACGTCCACTTCAGGCCACTGGCCCGCCGCCAGCTCACGGAATGCCTCCAGCTGTTCCGTTGGTGTCAGCAGGTCCGGCGCCGGCGACGCCTCACCGGCCCCGTCCCCGGACCGGGCCAGACGCAGGTGTTCCAGGTCAACCCAGACCCGGTCAGCGCCGGCGGGGATCTGAACCTGGCCCGAGGCGCGGTCGGAGTCGGTGGTGATAAGCCAGCCACCGGCATCCGGTGCAATCGTGGCCTTCACCCCGGGCAGGGTGTGGTCCCCCACAACCAGCGCCCCGGTGTCCAGCTCGATATGGCGCAGCCAGCCGAAGTCGGCATAACCGGAGGTTTCGCCGGCCGTATCCGCCGCCGGGGACAGCCCGTACTCTTCGAACCAGGTCTTCCACTGGGCCGGAGCAAAACGTTCCATATCCGCCCGCACCACCAGCCCGGAGTCTTCCGGTAACTCCGCCGCACCGTCCCCAAGGACCACCTGGCCCCGGTCAAATGCCTGCTGGTGCCACTGCAACGCTATCGCCAAGCGCTCCCCCCAGTGCCCTTTCACCTGCAGGCGCTCATTGCCGGGCCAGCGCACCAGGGCTTCAATGCGCTCTTCCGGGCCCGCCTCCCGGGCCAGCGGCGCCGGCCATTGTGACCAGATGCCCGCACCATTGGCGTCAAGGCGCAGCACGGGGGTGGCCTGTGATGAGAACTCCAGCGTGGCGGTATAGGGCAGCCTTCCCTCGATACCGGCGATACCCTGGTCACCCGGCATCAGCCGGGAGGCCAGGGTATCGATGTCGGTCTGGCCGTCCTGGGTGACCGTCAGGCTGCCCCGGTCCGGGCGGCCACCCAGACGCAGGTTAACCGGCTCCCCCAGGAAGCGCGCTGCCAGGGGGTCGCTGCTGAAGCCTTCCGTCGTGCTGTACGCCAGACTGCCCCGTATATTCTCCCAGCGCAGGTCCGCCGCCGGATAGGCCAGAGTGCCATTGTCCGTCTGCACGCTGGCCTCCACGCCCACATCGGGATCTTCCTCCATCGGAAGGGCCAGGGACAGGCCAAGATCATAGTCCCCGGACACCACCAGTGCGTCAGCGGCGTCACCGGCCATTTCCCGCAGCGGGGTTTCCGTCAGCCAGTACCCGATCTGTTCGCCACTGGCCCGGGTGCGGGTTCTGACGTTCACTGTCGGCGCATTTTCCCCCGGCACCACCTCAACCTCCCCCTGCTGCAGGGCAAGGCCACCGGTACTCGCCTGCTCCAGTACCACATGGGCGTTGCCGTCACGGACCCGTACTGTTCCGTGGGCATCGGTAACTTCCGGCCAGCGAGGATCGTAGGCGACCCTGCCATTGCGGAAATGGTACTTCATGGCCGTGCTGAAACCGGCGCCAGAGGCCTGTCTGCCAATCTGGCCGTGGCCATAGAACTCCCCGTGGGTAATGTCACCCTCCCGGATGGCTTTGGTGAGCCATTCATAGAGATCCGGCGCCACCGCGCCCACGGGCACGAACGCCGGCAACATGTCGGCTCGGGCGTCCCTGACCGAGACCTTCAGC
>JBMCIH010000078.1:0-7618 GCA_048617055.1 Marinobacter sp.
TGGCACCGACGCCGGCAAATACACTGGCATGCACGGCTTGAACCGGCGTAATCATCATATGGTCGCTACCCCTTCCGCGTCACTCAGTGGTGCCGTTCCTGCCGCAATTCTCTTTCAGTTCCGGAGCACGACATTATGATTCTTGCTGTCGATATATTGAACCTAAAGCCCGGCGCTTTACTGTTGGCGCCGGCCGGCATAACCACGCCCCACGACTCAGCGTGTTCGGCCGGTGTCAGGGGCGCCCGCATTGTCGAGGTTCTGACCGAGCCAGAGCTGGGCTCCGGTGCATTGCTGGTTGAGGCTGAAAGCGAATCTGTCCGGTTCATTCACCAGGTAACATCGCCACCGCCCGGGGCCACCTACCCTGAATCAGCCTTCGTTCCCCGCCGCAACCGCTATACGGAGGCGTCAGAAGACCTGGCAGCAGCAAGCCTTGAATGCGCCTTGGCCGCCGGTGGTGGTGCCGCGGGCATCAGGGCGCTTGTCGCCGAAGCAGAGGCCCGCTTCAGTTATGCGCATCCGGACGTTCGCTTCAACGATGGCATGGACAAAGTCCCTCATCTTTCCTGCGGCCTTACACCAGGGTCGTGTGTTGACATCAATACCTACCTTGTCGCCAGCCTGCGCGCTGCGGGATTCCAGGCGGGTTACATGTACGGCTATTTCTTTCGCCAGGAAAGCGGCGGCCAGACCAGCGATATGCATTGCTGGGTCGTCACCAGGCATGAGGGCGAAATACTGGAATGGGATATTGCCCACCACATTAAGGCGGGACTGGGCAAAACCGGTCCCGGCCTTAACCCCCGCCGCGGATATCGTATTGCACTCGGCCATTCCATGGGGCATCAGTACCGGACCATGGAATGCAGAACCGTGGACCTCAAGCTGCTGGCTGAACCGCTTTTACGCTCGGCGTCCGGCAGCTGGGACAGGTGCCCGCTACGGATCCACGCAACGGACAGTCGCACTGCACTCTGAGGTCGTTCGTCCGCCGTCAATAGGAACACCGACAGGTCCACTGTAACGAGGCCACCGGGAATCTCCCGACCCTGCCGGGTTTCAGGCGCTCAGGTTCCATAAGGAAACAGCCATCAGGACTGGTGTTGAAAGCGGGCGGCACGCGACTCCTCTGAAAGTGTAGAGGTGCCCTTGGCCGCAGGGTTCCGTGTACGCCAA
This sequence comes from Marinobacter sp., assembly GCA_048617055.1. Taxonomy (GTDB): domain Bacteria; phylum Pseudomonadota; class Gammaproteobacteria; order Pseudomonadales; family Oleiphilaceae; genus Marinobacter. The sequence goes on from JBMCIH010000078.1 coordinate 1,180, forward strand.
GCCTGGCAGCCACGACCGCAATAGCGCCCCCGCCGATGTTGCAGGGCTCAGCGCCCTCCTGCCATCTGGGCCTCTCCTTGACCGGCAGTGCTTCAGCCCGCCGGGGTTCCCCGCCAGGGCGAAGGTTAGCTGCCCACAAGGCCCGTACAGAAATACGACAAATTGCAAACCCTCCGGGAGCGGCTAGGCTCAAGGACGAAGGAGTTGAAAAGGACGCAGTATTGAATCGATGACTGACTGCAGGCAAAAGGAGGATCCATGGCTATCCGGTATTTTGCATTGGCGTATGGAATCGTGTTTCTGATCGTGGGTATTGCAGGCTTTATACCCGCGTTCCTTGGGCCCTACGGCCCAGGTCATCCGGAGCTGGCCGTGACCGCCGGCGCCGGAACCCTGTTTGGGCTGTTCCCGGTCAATGTGCTCCATAACATTGTGCACCTGATATTCGGTGTCTGGGGCATCCTGTCGTACCGGGGCGTGAGCGGGGCTCTGACCTTCGCCCGGGTCGTGGCGGTTGTGTATCTCGTTTTTGCGGTAATGGGGTTCATACCGGTGCTGCACACCACCTTCGGTCTGGTGCCACTGCATGGCCACGACATCTGGCTGCATCTGGTGCTGGCCGCCGTTGCCGGGTATTTCGGCTGGTTTGCCCGGGCTGACACCGCCGAACCCAGAAAGGCCTGACGTACCGCCCCATCCTCAACCGGAACCGGTCTTCCCCGCCCCGGTGCGGGAAAGACCGGCTACCCGGCCCCGAACCCTCCGGCAGGCGACGACTGATCTCAGCGAGGACTTCCCCCATGGCTTACCTGAATACCATCGCCACCGCTGTGCCGGACCACGATGTCCACCTGAAGTTTGTCGATTACTGCCCCCGGCTGATACCGGACAGGCGCTCGCGAGCCCTGTTCCAGCGAATGGCGGGCCGGGCCCAGATCGAGCATCGCTTCTCGTTCCTGGCCCCCCACAGCGAGAGGGACCGTCTGGATACCGAAGGCTTCTATGGCGAGGCCGGTTTCCCCGATACCGGTCAGCGCATGGCACTGTACGAGCGCCATGCCTTCACTCTGGCAAAACGGGCCCTGGACCAGCTCAATCTGTCAGGAACCACCCACATCCTTGTCACCAGCTGCACCGGCTTCTACGCGCCGGGGCTCGACCAGCAGATCGTTGATCAATATGGCCTTGCCGACGGCACGGAGCGCACCATGGTGGGGTTCATGGGCTGTTTTGCCGCCCTCAATGCCCTGAAGCTGGCCAGGCACATCGTCCGCTCCGAACAGAACGCCAGGGTGCTGGTGCTGAACCTCGAACTCTGTACCCTTCACCTCAAACCCAGCGGTACCCTGGAGGAAATGCTCTCGTTCCTGATTTTTGCCGATGGCTGCGCCGCCGGCATCGTGTCCGCTCAGCCTGAAGGCCTGGAGCTTCAGGGCTTCAATACCACCGTGCTTCCTGACAGTGGCGAGCTCATCACCTGGCGCATCGGCGACCAGGGTTTTGATATGCACCTGTCGGGGCAGGTGCCCGCCGCCATCGCCCGGGAACTGCCGGCGCGGCTCGGCCACATACTGGATGGCTGTGCCCGCGCCGACATCGCGCACTGGGCCATTCACCCCGGGGGCCGCTCCGTGCTGGACGGGGTCCGGGACGGTGCTCAGCTTGATGAAGAACAGCTGTTCTCCTCCCGGGAGGTGCTGCGCCGGTTCGGCAACATGTCTTCCGCCACCATAATGTTCGTACTCCAGGACATCATGAACCGCCCGCCCCGCCCGGGACGAGGATGTGCCATGGCGTTTGGCCCCGGGCTGACGGTGGAGAGCATGCGGTTCGCCCTGTGAAAGCCTCTGCCGATGATCAGGAGAAGTACGCCATGCCGGATTTCGGACGCCGGAGTAGCGAGGCGGAACTGATGGATGAGGCCGACCTCTCCTTTGCCGAGTTTCACCATTGCCTGCAGAGCCTGAAAACCATCAACCAGCTCACCCTGGCCTACCGCCCCACCCTGCGCTGGCTGCGGCCTTGGCTTGAAGGGTCGGCGCCCCTGACCATCCTTGACGCCGGCAGCGGCGGGGGTGACATGCTGCGGCGTATCGAGAAAGAGGTGGCCAGGATGCGGGGCAAGGGAGGCACGGAACAGGTTGACCTGATCGGTGTGGACCTCAACCCCTGGTCGCGGGAATCGGCCCAACAGTCGTTCCCTGACTCCGGCGCGCGCTTTGCCACCGGCGACATCTTCACCTTCGAGCCGGACCGTCCCGTCGACTTCATCATCAGTTCCCTGTTCACCCACCACCTGACGGACCAGCAGCTGGTGGACTTCCTGCAGTGGATGCACGGCCGTGCCCGCCAGGGCTGGTTTATCAATGACCTGCATCGCCACCCCATCCCGTATCACTTTATAAAGGCTGCCACCGGTCTGCTGAGCCGCAACCGCCTCATTCGCAACGACGCCGCGGTCTCCGTGGCCCGGGCCTTTTCGGTGGCTGACTGGCGCCGGCTACTGGCCCGGGCGGGCCTGGAAGACGAGGTGCGGATACAGTGGTTCTTCCCGTTCCGCCTCTGCCTGTCCTGTCAAAAGCGCAGCGCGAACCAAGACCATGAACAGCCATGAAGCGATGATCATCGGCGGTGGTCCCGCCGGGGCAGCAGCGGCCATCCTGTTGGCCGGGGCAGGCCAGCCTGTAACCGTGCTGGAGCGGGAAAAAGGGCCTCACGACAAGGTCTGCGGTGAGTTCATCAGCTGGGAGGCCGCCCATTACCTGAGCCTGCTGGGTATTGATTTGCAGGCCCTGGGTGCGGAGCCCATCCGGCAGGTCCGGCTTCATGCGGGCCCGGATCGCTCTCAGACCCGGCTGCCGTTTACGGCCTGGAGCCTGTCCCGCAGACGCCTTGACCGGGCCCTGCTGGAGTGCGCCAAACGGGCCGGTGCTGATGTGCACCAAGGTGTTGCCGTTCGCGGCCTGGAACAGAACGGGGATCGCTGGCGGCTGACCACCAACGGGGCTGAGTTTGAGTCAGGCACGGTCTTCCTCGCCAGCGGCAAGCGGGACCTGAGGCAATGGCAACGCCCGGTGAAGCGTGAAAACCAGCACCTGATTGGCCTGAAAATGCACCTCCGCCTGAACCGGGGCCAGCAGCAGGCGCTCCGCAACAGCGTGGAAGTCTATCTCTACAAATGGGGTTACGCCGGACTGGAGCCGGTGGAAGGCAACAAGGCTAACCTGTGCTTCCTGATCCACCGGGATCTATATGCGGGCTGTGACCGGAATTGGTCCCAAACCCTGCAGTGGTTACGCAGCACCTCCCCCTACCTCGACCAGCGCCTGGGCGGCAGCACATCATTATGGCGGCGGCCACTGGCTGTCTACGCTACCCCCTACGGTTTTCTTCAGCCGCCGGAGGCCCCACCGGGCCTGTTCCGCCTGGGGGACCAGACCGCAGTGATCCCGTCCTTCGCCGGGGATGGGATGGCCATCGCGCTGCACTCCGCCTTTCTGGCTAGCCGGGCCTACCTGAGCGGTGCTGACGCCGCACAGTATCAGCAACAGGCCCGGCAGGCCTTCCGGCGCCCTGTCCGCCGGGCAGGGTTCATCGCCGGCACCCTGGCCCACCGGCAGGGACGCAAGGCTGCGTTCCTGCTGGCGCGGGCCTGGCCCAGGGCCATGGAGCACGCCATCTCAGAAACCCGCCTGAGTGCAGAGCAGTTGGAAACCGGGCCGGCTTGCCTACGGCCGGGCGCCGTTTAGAGCCCCCAACGCCCGGCCATGATGCTTCAGGTGGTCGTCAATAAAGGTCGCAATGAAGAAATAGCTGTGGTCATACCCCGGCTGCATCCGCAGCTCCAGCGGATGGCCGGCGGCCTGACAGGCGGCCTTGAGGGCTTCGGGTCTGAGCTGCTCCTGCAGGAAGTTGTCCGCCTCACCCTGGTCCACCAGCAGGGGCAGCCTTTCCTTCGCTGAGGCGATCAGCTCGCAGCTGTCCCAGGCTTTCCAGGCTTCGCGATCATCCCCGAGATAGTTACTGAACGCCTTCTCACCCCAGGGGCAGTTGACGGGGTTGCTGATAGGCGCGAAGGCCGATACGGAAGCGTAGCGGCCGGGGTTCTTCAGGGCGCAGACCAGCGCGCCATGGCCACCCATGGAGTGACCACTGATGGCCCGCCGGTCGGTGACCGGGAAGTGGTCCCCGATCAGTGCCGGCAGCTCGGCAGTCACATAGCTGTACATGTTGTAGTGAGCCGCCCAGGGCTCCCGGGTGGCATCCACATAGAAGCCGGCCCCCGAGCCGAAGTCATAGCTGTCGTGCTCACCGGGCAGGTCCGTCCCCCGGGGGCTGGTGTCCGGCGCCACCAGGGCCATACCCAGCTCGGCGGCCATGCGCTGGGCGCCGGCCTTCTGCATGAAGTTCTCGTCGGTGCAGGTCAGGCCTGACAGCCAGTAGAGCACCGGCACCCGCTTATCCTGCGCCTGCGGCGGCAGGTAGATGGCAAACACCATCTCCGTGCCGGTGGCCGTGGATTGATGTTTGTACCGCTTGAGCCAGCCGCCGAAGCACTTGTTGCTGCCGACCAGCTCGGGAGTGGTGTCGGTCATGGTTGCCTCACTGATCAAACAGGATGACGGAGCGGATGCTCTTGCCTTCGTGCATCAGGCCGAACGCCTTGTTGATCTCCTCCAGCCCCATGGTGTGGGTAACGAACGGGTCGATCTCGATCTTGCCGTTCATGTAGTCTTCCACATAACCCGGCAGTTCGCTGCGGCCCTTGACGCCACCGAAGGCGGAGCCTTTCCAGACCCGGCCTGTGACCAGCTGGAACGGACGGGTGGAGATCTCCTCGCCTGCACCGGCCACGCCGATAATGATCGACTCGCCCCAGCCCTTGTGGCAGCACTCCAGCGCCTGGCGCATCACCTGGACGTTGCCGATGCACTCAAAGGAATAGTCCACGCCGCCGTCGGTCAGGTCGACGATCACCTGCTGGATGGGGTCGCTGTAATCCGTCGGATTGATGCAGTCGGTGGCGCCGAACTGGCGGGCCATCTGGAACTTGTCCTCGTTGATATCGATCGCAATGATGCGCCCGGCGCCCACCATTTTTGCACCCTGGATCACCGACAGGCCGATGCCGCCGAGGCCGAATACGGCGACGGTGGAACCCGGCTCAACCTTGGCAGTATTCCTCACCGCTCCGATGCCGGTGGTGATACCACAGCCCAGCAGGCAGACCTTCTCCAGGGGCGCGTCCACCTGGATTTTCGCCAGGGAAATCTCCGGCAGTACGGTGTACTCGGAGAATGTGGAAGTGCCCATGTAATGGTGAATCGTCTTGCCACCCATCGAGAACCGGCTGGTGCCATCGGGCATCAGGCCCTGGCCCTGGGTGGCCCGTACCGCACCGCAGAGGTTGGTCTTGCCGGACAGGCAGAACTTGCACTGGCCGCATTCTGCCGTGTACAGCGGAATCACATGATCACCCGGTTTAAGTGACGTAACGCCTTCGCCAACCTCTTCCACCACACCGGCGCCCTCGTGGCCCAGTATGGACGGGAAGATGCCTTCCGGATCAGCCCCGGACAGGGTATAGGCATCGGTATGGCAGACGCCGCTGGCGACAATACGGACCAGAACCTCCCCCGCTTTCGGGCCCTGTACGTCCACTTCTTCAATAACGAGGGGTTTGCCTGCTTCCCAGGCAACGGCAGCGCGTGATTTCATGGTGGCCTCTCTGCGAATCGCTGTGTCGTTAATGGGATGAGTGTATACGACACTACCGGCTTCTTCCTCGCACAGATGGCAAGTGATCTTTGCTACACTGCAACAATCCTGATGCGCGGCCAGAATCACTTACCCGAGGACCATCACATGCGACGCTGGGACGCCATAGAAGCCTTTGTCACCGTGGTCCGGGAAGGCAACTTCAGCGCCGCCGCCCGGCGGCTGGACGTATCGCCCTCCCACATCAGCCGGCAGGTAGCGGACCTGGAAAAGCGCCTGGCAACACCGCTGATCTACCGCACAACCCGTTCTATTCGACTGAGTGAAGCGGGGGAGCAGTTTTTCGAGCAGTGTCACCGGTTGCTGGAAGGCTTTATCAGTGCGGAGGAAGCGATCACCCAGGCCCAGCAGGAGCCGGTGGGCTCGCTGCGGGTGACCTGCGCCACCACTTTCGGAGAACGCTTTCTGGCACCGCAGCTCAACGATTTCGTGGCCCGATATCCCGGTATCAGACTGGACCTGCACCTGACCAACCGCCAGACGGACCTGGTCAGTGAAGGCTATGACCTGGCGGTACGCATGGGCTCGCTGAAGGACTCGTCGCTGCTGTCACGCAGGCTCTGCGACCGCCGGGAGTACCTGTGCGCCAGCCCGGATTACCTGCAGCGCCACGGCATGCCCCATACCCTGGGCGAACTCGCGGACCACAACTGCCTGCTGG
>JBMCIH010000079.1:0-7587 GCA_048617055.1 Marinobacter sp.
CTGCTCCACTTCCTTTTCCAGCTGGCGGCTGCGGTCGCTCACCGCCTGTACCTTGTCCACCACGGACTCACGGTTACCGCGCACCATCCGGGCCACCTGGTCAAGGGTGTCCTCGGTCTCGGTGACCCAGCGCAGGGCACCAAACCCGGTGACCGCTTCAATCCGGCGTACGCCAGCGGAGATACCGCTTTCTGAGGTAATGCGGAACAGACCGATGTCACCGGTGCGTGCGACATGGGTACCGCCGCAGAGTTCCACGGAGTAGCCGTCGGAACCCATGCTCAGCACCCGCACGGTGTCACCATACTTCTCTCCGAACAAAGCAATGGCGCCCTTTCCCCGGGCGCTGTCCATATCCATCAGTTCCGTCTGCACCGGCGTGTTGGCGAGGACCTGTTCATTGACCTGCCGCTCGATTTCCCGCAGCTGCTCCCCGGTCACCGGCTCAAAGTGGGAGAAGTCGAACCGCAGCTTGTCCGGATCCACCAGTGACCCTTTCTGACTCACGTGCTCCCCCAGCACCCTGCGCAGTGCCGCGTGCATCAGGTGGGTGGCCGAGTGGTTCTTGCGGGTATTTTCCCGGCGCTGGTGGTCGATGCGGGCATCCACTTCCTGCCCCGGAGCGAAGGTACCCTCCACCACGATGCCGATGTGGAGGTGGTTGTCGCCCTCCTTGCGGGTATCGTTGACCTGGAAGCGGCCTCCGCTCCAGGTCAGCAGGCCGGTGTCGCCCACCTGGCCGCCGGATTCGGCGTAGAAGGGTGTGCGTTCAAGCACGATGACCGCCTCATCCCCGGCTTCCGCTGTCTTTTCCTCGCCGTTGACCAGCACCGTGCGGATGGTTTCGCGGCCATCGATGCAATCATAGCCGGTAAACTCGGTGCTGCCTTCGATACGGATACCGGCGGCGTTGTAGTCGATGCCGAACTTGCTGGCGGCGCGGGCCCGCTGCCGCTGCTGTTCCATGGCCTTTTCGTAACCCTCGTAGTCAAGGGCCAGGCCGCGCTCCCGGGCAATGTCGTTGGTGAGGTCCACCGGGAAGCCATAGGTGTCATAGAGGGTGAAGATGGTTTCGCCGGGGATCTCCTTGCCCTCGAGGGCGGCAATGTCCTGCTCCAGCAGCCGCAGCCCCTTGTCGAGGGTCTTGGCAAACTGTTCCTCTTCCTGCAGCAACACCTTTTCGATCTGTTTCTGGCTGCTGCGCAGTTGCGGGTAGGCATCCCCCATCAGCCGGACCAGCGCATCCACCAGCTTGTGGAAGAAGGGGCCCCCGGCCCCCAGCTTGTTGCCGTGGCGGGCCGCGCGGCGAATGATGCGCCGCAGCACAAAGCCCCGGCCCTCATTGGACGGCATGACCCCGTCGGCAATGAGGAACGCACAGGAGCGGATATGATCGGCCACCACCCGCAACGAGGCTTCGGTGGTGTCCGCGCCGCCCACAACCTCGGAGGCGGCCTTCAGCAGGTCCTGGAACAGGTCGATTTCGTAGTTGCTGTGCACGCCCTGCAGAACGGCGGTAATACGCTCAAGCCCCATGCCCGTGTCCACCGACGGTTTGGGCAGGGGCAGCATTTCGCCGTCAGCCTGGCGGTTGTACTGCATGAACACCACGTTCCAGATTTCGATGTAACGGTCGCCGTCCTCCTCGGGGCTGCCGGGCGGGCCGCCGGCCACTTCAGGGCCGTGATCGTAGAATATCTCGGTACAGGGGCCGCAGGGACCGGTGTCGCCCATCTGCCAGAAATTGTCGGAGGCATAGCGGGCGCCCTTGTTGTCGCCGATACGGACGATACGCTCCGCCGGCACGCCGATCTCCCGGTTCCAGATGGCATAGGCTTCCTCGTCTTCGGCGTAGACTGTCACCCAGAGTTTCTCCCGGGGCAGTTTCAGCCACTGGTCGCCGGTCAGGAAGGTCCAGGCAAAGTTGATCGCCTCGCGCTTGAAATAGTCACCAAAGCTGAAGTTGCCCAGCATCTCGAAAAAGGTATGGTGGCGGGCGGTATAGCCGACATTCTCCAGGTCGTTGTGCTTGCCGCCGGCCCGGACGCATTTCTGGGCGCTGGTGGCGCGCACATAGTCCCGCTGCTCCCGGCCAAGGAAAACATCCTTGAACTGGTTCATACCCGCATTGGTGAACAGCAGTGTGGGGTCGTCATGGGGCACCAGCGAACTGCTCGGCACGATGGTATGACCCTGCTGCTCAAAATACTCGAGAAACGCCTGACGCAACTCTGCGGTTTTCATAGACCTTTGATACCTTTCCAGAAACCCGCCGGAAGCGCCGCCGGGTCCGCGATTGAAGTCGATAATTACATGCGTGTGCAAATCCGCTACTCTAGCACACGCCGAAACCATGAAAAAACGTGCATCAAGCCAGGAGAACCCATGCCACGACGCTTCCATGACGCTGAGGAACTCTTACCCCCCGCCACCGCCATGAAGCGCGCCCTGGCCATTATCTACGATGGCCTGATCAGCATTGCCGTGCTGCTGGTTGCCACCTGGATCTACACCATGGTTGCCGGCTGGATAACCGGCTGGGACAGATACGAGCAGATGGCGGAAGCCGGCGAACTGTCCGGCGACCCGGCGCTGACGTTCACCCTCTTTCTCACCCTGTACCTGTTCTTTGCCTACTTCTGGACCCGCCTGGGCCAGACCCTGGGCATGCAGGTCTGGCGCATACGCATCGAGAACCTCAACGGCTCATCGGTCAGCTGGACCCAGGCGCTGCTGCGCTACGGCACCGCCGCCGCGGCCATCTTTGTCGCCCTGGTGGCGGGTTACTATCTGGGACAGGTTACCCTTTTACTGACCGTTCCGCTGATCATCGCCCTGTTCTACCCCATCAACGGCCTTTCAGTGACCGACCGGGTCTCGGGCAGCGTGGTGGTGCAGGTTCCCCGGGAGCCCCGCAAGGCCGGCTGAGGTCACCCGGCCCGGCGCATCAGCCAGGCGCCAACGCCACCCATGATGACAATGGGCATGAGGATGGCCAGTACCGGGTCGAAACCGAACACCAGGCTCATGGGTCCCAGCAGGTCCTGCATGTACTTGAACAGCAGTCCCACGATCAGCCCGGTAAAGACCCGGAACCCCATGGTCACCGAGCGAAGCGGACCAAAGATAAACGAAATGGCGACGATCACCATCACCGCCGTACCCAGGGGCATCAGCACTTTCTTCCAGAACGCCAGCCAGTACTGCCCGGAGCTGAGCCCCTGTTCATCCAGGTAACGGGCATAGGTGAACAGCCCGGTCAGGGGCAGGTTTTCCGGCTTCACCACCAGCACGCTGAGCACGTCCGGGGTCAGTCCGCTGTCCCAGCGTTCCCGGTCCGCCAGCTCACGCTCGGTGCCATCCCGTGACAGCAGGGTGCGGCTGACATCCTCCAGTTGCCAGTGGTCCCCCTGGAACGTAGCGGAGCGGCTATAGCTGGCACTGGCCAGCCAGCGCTCGTCATTGAAGCGGAACAGGGCCACCCCGTGCAGGGTGCCATCCGGTCGCACCGCGTTGATGTGGATAAAGGTGTCCCCCTCCCGGTGCCAGACCCCGGTGGCATCGGCGATATTGCCCTCGCCACCCCGGGCGACGGCCTTCTGGCTCTGGGCCAGGCGCTCCGCCGGTGGCGCCACATACTCGCCGATCACCAGGCCAATCAGCACCACCACCAGCGCCGGTTTCATGGCGGACCAGGCGATACGGCCGAGGGAGACGCCGGCCGCACGGATAACCGTCAGCTCCGACGAGCTGGCCATGGCCCCCAGCCCCACCAGGCAGCCCATGAAGGCACCCAGGGGGAGGAAATCATAGATACGCCTGGGCAGGGTCAGCAGCATGTACAGGGCCGCCTGAAGTGCCTGGTAGTCGGCCCGGGCATCATCCAGCTCGGCAATGTAGCCAAACACCAGGTCAAGGGACAGCACCACCATCATCACCAGGAAGATGGCGCCGCCGACATTGCCCATGATATAGCGGTCAAGCCTGCGCACGGGCACCTCCCTGACGCTCCAGCCGGCGCCGTCGCAGCCAGGCCGGGCCGAACTGCAGCCACAGGCCCAGCCCCAGGAACAGCAGATGCACCCACAGCATGCCGATCCACTCGGGTACACGGCCCGAGGCCATGGCATCCCGGGCAACAATCAGCAGCCCCAGGTACAGGATATAGAGCAACATCGACGGCAGAAGATGGAAAAACCGCCCCTGGCGGGGATTGACCCGGCTGAGCCGGACCGCCAGCAGAGTCACCACGGGTACGATAAGGGGCAGGGAAAAACGCCAGTGCAGCAGTGCCCGCAATTCCGGATCATCAGAGCGCATCAGCGCCAGTGTGCTCATGCCCTCCTTGTCTTCACTGGCCCGGATTTCCGACTCTGCCACCTTGAGCCCGTAGGCCTCGAATTCGGTTACCGAATAGTCCAGTTCCCCGGGCAGGCCTTCGAACCTTGCCCCCCGCTCCAGCACCAGAAAACGGCTGCCGGTTTCGTCGTCTACAAACTGGGATCCTTCATCCGCCACCACCAGGCTTAACCGCTGCTCGGCTTCGGAATACTCGGCGATGAACACGTCCTGCAGCTGTCGCTTGTCTTCACTGAGGGACTGGGTATAGGTCACCCGTCCACCGGACTCCAGGCTCTGGAACCGCCCCGGCGCCAGCATTTCGAACTCGGTGGCCTGACTCTGCTCGTTGAAGATACGTTCCACGTTCTTCATGCCCCAGGGGGTGATCCACAGACTCATGGCCGCCACCACCAGCATCACCATGAACCCCGCCACCAGCGTGTGAGCCAGCACCTGGCGGTCACTGACGCCACAGGCGAACAGCACGGTCATCTCGCTCTCCAGATACATGCGCCCGTAGGCGAGCAGAATGCCGATAAAGAAGCCCAGCGGCAGGATCAGCTCAAGAAAGCCCGGAAAGCGGTAGGCCATGATGGCAAACAGCACATCGCCGGCCAGTTCTCCCGCCGCAGCCTCGGCAAGGTACTTGATGAAACGCCCGCTCATGAACACCAGCAGCAGCACACCGGACACGGCGAGCATGGTGATCAGGGTCTGGCGGGTCAGATAGCGGAAAATGATACTCAAGAACGGCCTCGCAAAGGGCTTGCTCGCGCAGCGCGCGGGTCCTGGTAACGGGACACGGGTTGATGCGCGCTATTCTATGGAACCTCAGCGGCAATTGACAGGGTACGGACGGACTCAGATTGCTATCCGGGATCGTCTACGCGCTTGATAAATCGGGAGCAGACCACGATGCTATAGGGATTATTCCGATTCCGGTGCCTGGGGCACCGTTGCCGACAACCATCAGGAGTGGCCATGAATTTTACCCTCAGCAGCAAAGCCATCAGCAGTTCCAGAACCGATTGCCTGGTCGTCGCCGTGCCCGAAAAGGGTGACTGGCCCGCGACCACCCTGCAGGCCGATGAGGCCATGGGCGGACAGCTGAAGGCCCTGCACAAAAGTGGCGACATTACCGGCAAGAATGCCGCTACCCTGCTGATTCCCGCGCGGGACGTGCCCTGGGGCCGCGTACTGGTGGTGGGTACCGGCAGCGACAAGGAACGCAAGCCGGCAGACTACCGCAAGGCCCTGATCGCCATGGCCAATGTGCTCAAGGACAGTGCCTCTAAGAATGCTGTGATCGCACTGACCGACACCCCCCTCAACGGTGAGGAGGCCGTCGCCTCGGCCGCCGCCCGCCTGCGGCTGATCGGCCGCACCCTGGCGGAACAGTTCTACACCTTTACCGAATTCAAGAGCGAGCAGCCGCCGAAACCCAGGCTCGGCAAGGTCACGGTAATGGCATCCGGCAGCGGCAAGGCTCTCAGGGACGCCTTCAATCTCGGCCAGGCCACCGGTCGGGGCATGAATTTCACCCGCGACCTGGGCAATACCCCGCCCAATGTCTGCCATCCCACCTGGCTGGCGGAGCGGGCCGAACAACTGTCCCGGGACCACGACGTGATCCGCACCGAGATACTGGACGAGAAACAGATGAAAAAGCTGGGCATGAACAGCCTGCTGTCGGTATCCGCCGGCAGCGCCCAGCCGGCAAAGCTGATCGTGATGGAGTACCGGGGCGGCAAGGCCAAAGACAAGCCCTATGTGCTGGTGGGCAAGGGTATTACCTTCGATACCGGCGGCATCAGCCTGAAGCCGGGTGAAGGCATGGATGAGATGAAGTACGACATGGGTGGCGCCGCCGCAGTGTTCGGGACCATGCAGACCATCGCCGAGACCAGGCCGAAGATCAATGTCGTGGCGGTTGTTGCGGCGGCCGAGAACATGCCCAGCGGCACCGCCACCCGGCCGGGGGACATCGTAACCTCCATGTCCGGCCAGACCATCGAGATTCTCAACACCGATGCCGAAGGCCGCCTGGTGCTGTGCGATGCCCTTACCTATGTGAAGAAATACAACCCGCAAGTGGTGGTGGACCTGGCCACCCTCACCGGCGCCTGCATTATCGCCCTGGGCCACCATGCCACCGGCCTGCTGTCCAATAACGACGGGCTGGCCGATGAACTGCTGGCCGCCGGCGAGCGGACCGGTGACCGGGCCTGGCGCCTGCCCCTCTGGGACGAGTACCAGAGCCAGCTGGACAGCAACTTCGCCGACATGCAGAACATCGGCGGCCGTCCGGCGGGCACCATCACCGCCGCCTGTTTCCTGTCCCGCTATACAAAGGATTACCCCTGGGCCCACCTGGACATTGCCGGCACCGCCTGGACCTCCGGCAAGGCCAAGGGCGCCACCGGCCGGCCGGTTCCGCTGCTGGTCGACTACCTGATGTCCCATGCCGGAAAGTAATAACGAGGCGCTCCGCTCCGGCGGGGCACCGGGCAAATCCTACTGGTTTCATATTCTGGCCGGCGCCACCCCGGCGGATCGCAACCTCCACGCGGTCCGTCTGGCGGACAAGGCCTGGCAACAGGGTGACCGGGTATGCATCGTCTGCGACCAGCACCACCAGGCCGAAGAGCTGGACGACCTGCTGTGGACCTTCACCCCGGATGCCTTCATTCCCCACAGTATCGTGCCGGACACCACTACCCGGTGTCCAGATCCCGTGGGTATCCTGCTCTGTGAGCCGGCGGCGGATGACTGGGATACGGTGGTCATCCTGTCGTCAAAGCTGCCGGCAGACGCCGACCGCTTCAAGCGCCTGGCTCTGGTGGCCCATAACGACCCGGAGGTTCTCAATATCGCCCGCTCCCACTTCCGGCAACTGAGAACCATGGGGATTGAGCCGAAGGTGCACGATCAGCGGAAGACTCGCCGATAACGTGAACGATTCTTCAGCACACACGCAAGTTCGCAGGTTCGCTGCATCCCCCACGACAATGTATAATCGGACGTTCTCATTTTCCCTTGCGATTCAACCACACGGTCACCAGACGACACCCATGGAAAAAACCTACCAGCCAGAAAACATCGAGCGCCAGTGGTACCAGAACTGGGAAGCCAAAGGGTACTTCCGACCCAGCGGTGAAGGGCAGTCCTACAGCATCGCCATACCGCCGCCCAATGTGACCGGCAGCCTGCACATGGGTCATGCCTTCCAGCACACCATCATGGACA
>JBMCIH010000080.1:0-7570 GCA_048617055.1 Marinobacter sp.
ACACTGCCCAGTTCCCGGCGGGCGTTTTCCAGGAAGCGGTCGAGGCTGTCCTTGTTCCCCACGTCGCAGGCTTTCCGGTAGCCCCTGACGCCCTGGGCCTGGATCTCCTTCAGGGTGTCGTCCAGCGGCCCTTCGGTACGGGCGCATATGGCTACGTTGACGCCCTCCGCCGCCAGCGCCAGGGGCGATGGAGCGGCCGATGCCCTTGCTGCCGCCGGTGACTACTGCGTTTTTTCCTTTCAGGCCTAGTTGCATGGGGGGTCCTCTTGTTTTGGTATTGGGTTTGGGAGTTGGGGGGTTGAGCGGTCCTCTGTAAAAGGGGGTCAGACCCTGTTTTCCTTCGGAAAAATGGGTCAGACCCCGGTGTTCCGTCAAACCGGGGGCGGTTACAGGTTGATGACGGCCATGGTGATGCGGGAGATACAGACCAGCTTGCCATCCTCCGTCTCGATCCGGATCTCCCAGACCTGGGTGGAGCCGCCGATGTGCAGGGGGCGGGCGGTGCCATGGACCCAGCCGGACTTTACCGAGCGGATGTGGTTGGCGTTGATTTCCAGGCCCACGCCGGCCGTGCCTTTCTTCCTCAGGCAGTGGTTGGTGGCGACACTGCCCAGAGTTTCCGCCAGCACCACCGAGGCACCGCCGTGGAGGATGCCAAAGGGCTGGACCGTACGTTTGTCCACGGGCATCCGGGCGCTGATGTAGTCGTCCCCGGCGCCGGTAAACTCGATCCCCATGTTGTCCACGGCGGTGTCTTTGACGCGGGCCTGCATGTCTTCGACGGTGGGGGTTACGGTCCAGATACTGCTCACTGAAAGATCCTCGTGCAGGGTTGCGGGCTATGTTTTTTCTGATGACCAAAGCGAAAGCGGGCATTCCCCACCGGAGAATGCCCGCATCCGTCAGCCTTTCGTTTTTACCCTAACGGGCATGGCCGTTACAACTGCAGGGCGCGAACCTCGAGGAATTCCTCCAGGCCCCACTTGCCGAACTCCCGGCCAATGCCGGAGTGGCCGAAGCCGCCAAACGGCGCCAGCGGGTTGAAGGCGCCGCCGTTGACGAACACCTGGCCGGTGCGCATCTTGCCCGCCACCTTCTTCGCCTTGTCCTGGTCGCCGGAGAAAACGGCACCGGAGAGGCCATAGGGCGTGCCATTGGCGATGCGGATGGCTTCTTCTTCGGTTTCGTAAGGGATCACGCACAGCACCGGCCCGAAGATTTCTTCCTGGGCGATACGGCTGTTGGGGTCCACATTACCGAACACCGTGGGCTTGACGAAGTAGCCGTTCTCCAGCCCTTCAGGTGCCTCGGCGCCGCCGGCCACCAGGGTGGCACCCTCTTCGATGCCCAGTTTGATGTAGTCACGTACCTTGTCGCGCTGGTCCGCCGAGGCCAGCGGCCCGAGGCGGGTGTTCTCGTCCAGCGGGTCGCCCAGCTTCACGCCGTTGGCGATGGCGCCGGCGACCTCACAGGCCTGGTCATGCTGGTCCTTGTGCACCAGCATACGGGTCAGGGCGGTACAGGTCTGGCCACTGTTCATCAGGCAGTTCATGAAGGTGCCCTTGACCGAAGCTTCCAGGTCCGCGTCCGGCAGGATGATGGAAGCCGACTTGCCGCCCATTTCCAGGGCAATACGCTTGAAGTCGTCCGCCGCCGCGTGGGCGATCAGATGACCGGTGCGGGTGGAACCGGTAAAGGACACCATGCGCACCTTCGGGTGCCTGATCAGGGCATCGCCCACTTCCTGGCCCAGGCCACAGACCATGTTGAACACGCCCTTGGGCAGGTCAGTGCCGTCCAGGATCTCCGCCAGGATGAAGGCGCTCTGGGGCGAAACTTCACTGGGCTTGAGCACAATGGTGCAGCCTGCCGCCAGGGCAGGAACCACTTTCAGGATCACCTGGTGCAGCGGGTAGTTCCAGGGCGTGATACAGCCGACAACGCCCACGGGCGTGTACTGAACTTCAGAGTTGCCGGAATGCTCGGTGAAGGGATAGTCCGGCAGCATGTCCAGGTAGGTCTCGGTTACCTTGATGGGCATACCGGCCTGGATCATGCCCGCCAGCTTGATGGGCATGCCCACTTCCCGGGCCACCGCCTGGGCAATTTCAGGCGCGCGTTCTTTCAGGCCTGCGTGCAGCTGCTTGATGATGTCGATGCGCTGCTCAAGGGAGGTCTCGCTCCAGCTTTCAAAGGCAGCATCGGCGGCGTCGATGGCCTGCTCCATGGCGGCCCGGTCGGACGAGGGAACCCTGGCGATGACTTCGCCCCTGGTGCCTTCGTGTACGTCGATGGTGTCGCCGGACCAGTCTACCCACTGGCCGTTGATGTAATTCTTGCTCAGGTTGTTCATGGTGTTGCTCCTATCCGGGAGTCGCTTGTTGTTAAACGGTCAGGCCAGAGGCCTTACTCAAAAATGATCACGCCACGGGCGTTCTTGCCTGCCAGCATATCCTCGAACGCCTGGGGCGCCTCGTCGATGCTGTAGGTCTGGGTGATCAGTTCATCCAGCTTCAGGCGGTTGGCCTTGTAGAGATTCAGGATCTTCGGGAAATCATACTGCGGTCTTGCCGACCCCAGCCAGCTTCCCTTGAGGGTGCGCTCGTCCGCCGGCAGGGCAAAGGTGCTGATGGAGGTCTTGTCCTTCATGTCGGCGACGCCAACCACCACTACGGTACCGGCCCGGCCCAGGGCCTTGTAGGCCTGCTCGACCACCTTGCCGTTGCCCACGCACTCGAAGGCATAGTCCACGCCGCCGGCGCTCAGTTTCTTGATGGTCTTGGCGACGTCTTCCACCTCATTGATGTTGATGGTGTGGGTGGCACCGAATTCCTTCGCCATCTCCAGCTTATTCTCATTGGTGTCCACGGCGATGACCATCTCGGCCCCGGCGGTGACACAGCCCTGGATGGCGTTCAGGCCAACGCCGCCAATGCCGAACACGGCGGCGCGGGAACCCGGCTCCAGCTCGGCGGTATTGAAGACCGAGCCGACGCCGGTAATCACCGCGCAGCCCACCAGCGCGGCGCTGGGCATGGGCACGCCCTCGTCGATCTTCACGCAGTTGTCCACGTGCATGGTGGCGTACTCCGCCATCACGCCACAGGCGCCGAACACATACAGGTCCTCGCCATCCTTGCCATGGGTACGCACGGTGCCGTCCGGCAGGGTGACCATGGACTTCTTCGCGTTCTCGCACAGCACCGGGCGGCCCCGCACACAGTTGCGGCACTTGCCACACATGGTGATGAAGGTGCTGACCACGTAATCTCCTTCCTTGAGGTCGGTCACCCCCTCGCCCACGTCCACCACCACCCCGGCGGCTTCGTGGCCGAGTACGAGGGGTGGCGGGTACTGGATCTTGCCGGTGGTGGCGGAATGATCACTGTGGCACACACCACAGGCCGCAACCTTGATGGTGACTTCACCCCGCTTGGGGGCATCGACGGTGATGGTTTCCACCTGAACAGGTTTGCCCCATTCACGGCAAACTACGGCTTTCGCCTGACGGCTCATGGCGTATCTCTCCTGATATCTGTTGTTGAGTGGTCCAGACTTGTACGGAACAATTGTGTGATCAGAAGCCTTCGGCCTCCATATGCAGGGCCGTGGTATCCACTTCCCCGAGCAGCTGCGTCAGCCCCTGCACCCTGGGCAGCTCGTAGCGGCTGAAGAAATCACAGGCTTTCAGCTTGCCCTCGTAGAAGGCCTTTGGCTGAGGGCCGCCTGCAGTCAGCGCCCGCTCGGCCACCAGGCCCTGGCGCAGCCAGAGCCAGCCCACCACGGTATGACCGAAGGCTTCAAGATACAGCGAAGCGTTGGCCAGGGCGCGTTCCACCTGGCCTTCACCCTTGACGGCCTGGATACGATCGGTGGCTTCCTTCAGCTGCCGGACCGTATCGTCCAGACGGCCGGCGTTGTCCGCCAGCCGCTCGCTGTCGCGCGCCCCGTCTATGGTAACGGCAATGCGACGCAACAGTTCCTGATAGTAACGTCCGCCGGCCATGGAAACCTTGCGTCCCAACAGGTCCATGCCCTGGATGCCATGGGTGCCCTCGTGGATCGGGTTCAGGCGGTTGTCGCGGTAGAACTGCTCCACCGGATACTCCCGGGTATAACCATAACCGCCGTGAACCTGGATCGCCAGACTGTTCGCCTCAAGGCAGAACTGGGACGGCCAGGACTTGATCAGTGGCGTCAGCAGATCCAGCAGGCCGGCGGCCATTTCCCGTTCGTCGTCGGTTTTGGCCACCTTCTTCTCATCCACCAGCCGCGCTCCCTGGAGCGCCAGCGACAGACCGCCTTCCACATACGTCTTCATGGTCAGCAGCATCCGGCGGATGTCAGCGTGCTCGATCAGCGGCACCTGGGGCGATTGGGGATCCTTGTTGCCCACCGGCCGGCCCTGGCGGCGCTCCCGGGCGTATTCCAGTGCGTGGAGGTAGCCGGTGTAACCGAGCATGACCGAACCCAGACCCACGCCGATGCGGGCCTCGTTCATCATATGGAACATGGCGGCCAGGCCGTTGTGGGGCTCACCCACCAGGTAGCCCACGGCACCGTCCTTTTCACCGAAGTTGAGCATGGTGGAGGTGGTGCCCCGGTAACCCATCTTGTGGATAAGGCCGGCCAGGGCCACATCGTTACGCCCGCCCAGGCTGCCATCTTCGTTCACCAGGAACTTGGGCACGAGAAACAGGGAGATGCCCTTCACCCCCGGCGGCGCATCCGGCAGACGCGCCAGCACCATGTGGACGATGTTCTCGCTCAGTTCATGGTCGCCGGCGGAAATGAAGATCTTGTTGCCCTTGAGGCGGTAGCTGCCGTCACCGGCCGGTTCCGCACGGGTGCGCAGATCGCCGAGGGAGGAGCCTGACTGGGGCTCGGTCAGGCACATGGTGCCAAAGAAGCGGCCACTGAGCATGGGTTCGGCGTAGCGGGTCTTCTGCTCGTCGCTGCCCTGGGTCAGGATCAGGTTGGCGGCGGCAATGGTCAGGCCGGCATAGGCCTGGGTGCCCACATTGGCCCCCTTGAGCAGCCCCACGCACATCTGGCCCACGGCGCTGGGCAGTTGCATGCCGCCACGCTCATAGTCCTGGCTGGCGGCCAGCAGACCGGTCTCCTTCAGCACATCGAGGGCCTTTTTGACCTCCGGACGCATCACCACCCGGCCGTTCTCGTAGGTGGGCTCTTCCTCGTCCACCGCCCGGGCATGGGGCGCAAACTCTTCCGCGGCCACCTTCAGCGCCAGGTCCAGCGCCGCCTGCAGGGTTTCACGGTTGTGGTCGCTGTAGCGCTCGTACTGGAGAAAGTCCTCCACCTGGTGGAGTTCGAACAGCTGGAATTCCAGGTCGCGGGTATTGATGATGTTTTGCTGCACGCTTTTGGGCCTTTCTGAAAATACCTGATTTGCCACGGAATCCACGGAAGAACACGGAAAAAGACAAGAAAGAAATTGCCACGAAACCCACGAAAGGACGCGAAATTTGAAAACCAAAGACGACCTATTCAGTCATCCTTTTTTCGTGTTCTTTCGTGTATTTAGTGGCTAAAAATCTTTTCTATTTTTTCTTCCGTGTTCTTCCGTGGGTTCCGTGGCTAGAACCAAAAAAGGGGGCGAACTCTCGCCCGCCCCCTTCTGGTTTCGCCTGTTTATACCACTTCAAACAGGCCGGCTGCGCCCTGGCCGCCGCCGATGCACATGGTCACCACCACGTACTTGGCGCCGCGGCGCTTACCCTCAATCAGGGCGTGGCCGGTCAGGCGTGAGCCGGTGACACCGTAGGGGTGGCCCACGGAAATGGAACCGCCGTTGACGTTCAGCTTCTCCATGGGGATGCCCAGACGGTCACGGCAGTAAACCACCTGTGAGGCGAAGGCTTCGTTCAGCTCCCACAGGTCGATGTCGTCCATGGTCAGGCCGTTGCGCTCCAGCAGACGCGGGATGGCGAACACAGGACCGATGCCCATCTCGTCCGGCTCGCACCCGGCCACGGCGAAGCCGCGGAAGATACCCATGGGCTCGATGTTGTTCTTCTCGGCGTAGGTACTGTTCATCACCGTGCACACGGAGGCGCCGTCCGACAGCTGGGAAGCATTGCCGGCGGTGACAAAGTTGCCCTCACCACGTACCGGATCCAGGCCCTGCAGGCCTTCCAGGGTGGTATTGGGGCGGTTGCACTCATCTTTGGTGAGGGTGACCTGCTTCTCGCTGACTTCGCCGGTTTCCTTGTCCTTCACCAGCATGGTGGCGTCGTAGGGCACGATCTCGTCATCAAACTTGCCGCTTTCCTGGCCGGCAGCGGTGCGCTGCTGAGACACCAGGGCGTACTCGTCCTGGGCCTCACGGCTGATGTTGTAACGCTGGGCCACGATGTCGGCGGTCTCGATCATGGACAGGTACAGCTCCGGCTTGTGCTTCATCAGCCACTCGTTGGTGGCGCGGAACTGGTTCAGCTTGTCGTTCTGCACCAGGGAGATGGACTCCACGCCGCCGGCAACAATGGCGGGCACCTTCTCGGATACCACGCGCTGGGCAGCGATGGCGATAGACTGCAGGCCGGAGGAGCAGAAACGGTTGATGGACAGACCGGCGGTGGTCACCGGCAGGCCGGCACGAACGGCCGCCAGACGGGCCATGTTCTTGCCCTGGGCACCTTCGTGGAAAGTGGCGCCGAGGATCACGTCCTCAACGATGTTCGGGTCGATACCGGCACGCTCAACGGCATGCTTGATGACGTGGCCCGCCAGATCAACACTGTGGCTGTTGTTCAACGCGCCCCGGTAGGACTTGCCAAGACCGGTACGGGCGGTGGAGACGATAACTGCATCAGACATTGTTGTGTCCTCTTGAAAGGAATTTGGCCGCGGGGGTCTGACCCATTTTTTCGAAAAAAAATAGGGTCTGACCCCATTTTCAGGGAGTTGCAGTCAACCCCCTGAGTCAGATTGTGGCACCCGGGGTCTGACCCATTTTTCCCGCAGGGAAAATAGGGTCTGACCCCCTTTTACGGGAGGTTCGACCAACTCCCGGGTCTGCCCCGGCCTCTTTAAAAACGGGTCAGACCCCAGTCGGCGCTGGCCGGGATAGTGAGTTTACAGATCGCCGAACTTCTTGTTCTCGGCGACCAGCTTCTCCAGAAGCGGCGACGGCTCCCACTGTTTGCCGCCAACCTCCTTCTGGTATTTCTTCACGGCATCCAGGATCTTGTCCAGGCCAACCTGGTCGGCCCAGAACATGGGGCCACCGCGGTAGGACGGGAAGCCGTAGCCGTAGATCCAGACCACGTCGATGTCCAGGGAGCGGTCGGCAATGCCTTCGTCCAGAATCTTGGCGCCTTCGTTGACCATCACGTACATGCAGCGCTCAAGGATTTCCTGGTCGGTCACTTCCCGCGGGGTGATGCCCTGCTCCTTGCGGAACTCGGCGATCAGCTGGTCCACTTCCGGGTCCGGAATCGGCTTGCGGTTGCCTTCCTCGTAGCGGTAAGTACCGGCCATGGTCTTCTGCCCCAGGCGGCCCTTCTCCACCAGCTTGTCCATCCAGCTCGGCGGTACGTCCTCACCCGCC
>JBMCIH010000081.1:0-7497 GCA_048617055.1 Marinobacter sp.
ATGGCAGACACTGATTCCCGCCACGGAACTTCGGGGCAACGACCACCGCTTCTGTGAGATTGTTTCCGGGCGACCCTGGACACACCTGCGCCTGCACCTGTATCCCGATGGCGGTCTGGCCCGTCTGCGGGTCTACGGCAAGCCCTGGCGCGACTGGAAAGGGCTGGACACCAGTACGGCGATTGACCTGCTGGCCCTGGAAAACGGTGGCGAACAGGTGGCCTGGAGCGACGCCCATTACGGCGAGCCCCGCAAGCTGTTGCGCCCGGGCCGGGGTATCAACATGGGGGACGGCTGGGAAACCCGCCGCCGGCGCGAGCCCGGCAACGACTGGTGCATTCTGGCCCTGGGCCACAAGGGCATCGCCGAGCGCATCGCGGTGGACACCGCCCATTTCAGGGGCAACTTCCCGGCGCGCTGCTCCATACAGGCCGCCTGTGTGGAGGCGGGGGCCGGTACGGCCCAGTCACTGGTGACCCAGAGTATGTTCTGGCAGACCCTGATGCCGGAACAGCCGCTGACCGCGGATGCCATCCACGAATTCGCGGAGCTGGCGGAGCTGGGCCCGATTACTCATATACGCTTCAACATGATTCCCGACGGTGGCGTCAGCCGGGTCCGCCTGTTCGGGAAACCGGTGTTATGAACACGCCCCGTTCCCTCCCTGTGGCGCCCCTGACCCGGCAGGCCTTTACGCCCTTTGGCGAGGTTATTGATACCCGGGGCGCGGATTCCTTCCCGATCAACCACGGGCGGACCGAGCGCTTCCATGCCCTGGCGACGGTGGAAGTACTGGGCGAGGGCGCACGTGGCATCCTCTCTGTGTTCCGGGGCCAGCCCCTGACGCCGCTGGTCATTTCCTCCATGGAACGCCACCCCCTGGGCAGCCAGGCTTTTGTGCCGCTGAACCGGCAACCCTTCCTGGCCGTGGTGGCGCCCCCGGGCGAGTTTGACGAGCGCGCCGTCAGGGCCTTTCTGGTGCACGGCGGCCAGGGGGTCAGTTATCGCGCGGGCACCTGGCATGCACCGCTGCTGCCCCTTTACCCCGACTCGGATTACCTGGTGGTGGACCGCCAGGGGCCGGGTCAGAACTGCGATGAGGTGACGCTGACAGCCCCCTTGTCGCTTGAGATGTCTGGCGTTGACAGCCAACCGGATTTTCCGGGGGAGCAGACCGGCTGACAGCGGTGATGACAGCCGGAAAAGGGCTGATCGCCATGGTCCGGCACAGAGCCAGTCACCGGCACGACTTCAGGCTGCCAGGCGGGGCATCAGGTGTCATTGGCAGCCTCGACTTTCATCGCCCGTATGCGGCGGTTGAAGGCCAGTTGCGCCTTCTGCTCCAGTTCGAATGCCCGCATTACCCTGGCATGTACCAGTGCCTGGCGATCGAGAGAGGTGGCGTAGTGCTCAACGACCCTGCGGCCGAGGTCAACGTGGTGCCCGGCATCGGCCAGGATCCGTTCCAGCACTAGCCGGGTAGGAGCCGGAACCCGGGGAACTCGCTCATTCAGTCCGTCAGTGGCGCCAGGCTCCCCGGCGATCTTGCAGGTGGCGATACGTTCCAGACTGTCATCACCGCTGGCATGGAACTCGCTGATCCAGTTCACCCATTCCGGTTCCGGCGCCCAGTCGGTCATGGTCTCGCCGAGCGCATTCAGATGTGACAGAAGAAGCCGGTAATGCCGGTGTTCATCCGCCACCTGACGGCACAGGCCTGCCAGGATGTCAGAATCCAGATCGTCGCTGAGCCAGGACCTGATAAAAACCCCGGCTTCATGCCGGTACCAGCACTGGAAGCGGAGCCACTCCACCAGCTCGCCCCTGGCCAGGGGTTGGGTATCAGCAATGCCCCTTGCCGGTGCCGATACTGCGTGACGCCGGGCAGCCAGGGTGCTTACCAGATCATCGTGGAACTGTCCGGGTTCTTTGGCCGGGCGCTTGTTGGTGTTTGCCAGTGCGGTAATCATGAACGGCTCCTTTGGAGTGCTACTGCCCACTCTCCGGTTTGGGTAGGTGTCTGTCGCTCTCAGGCCAAAGAGCACCGTGTGTCTGAGTAGCCCGGAGCAGGATGCATGCCATTGTGACTTCAGCGACCTGATTCCGGTGACCTGCGGCGCATCGGGTGCCAATGACGGCACACCCTGATGATCGACCGGTCGCCTATTGGCCGTTTCTGGTGCGAACTACTGACGGATGGGTCAAACCGGTGCATGCTGCCTCAACACACCCGGCCAGAACCCTTATTCTGCCGGGCTTCCGGCTGGCATATCCCTTGCTTCAAAATTCTGATCAATTGGTCAGATCTTCGGCACAGGAACTCCGATGAGGCACTTCGCAATCCGCAATGCCGCCATTTTCACGGTGGACCCCCGCAACCGGGTGATTCCCGCGGGCACTCTGGTGGTGGAAGACGGTCGCGTCCTCGCAGTAGGTGACTCGGCTGCCGTAGCCATTCCGCCCGGTTGTGAGGTGGTCGAGGGCCGGGGCAAGGCCCTGTTGCCCGGGCTTGTTGACTGCCACTCCCATTCCAGCCTGATGCGGGGCGTTACTGAGAACATGCCCCTGATGGAATGGCTGCCCTGGTACCAGCTGGAACACCGGGCCATGACGGAGGCGTTTGCCTACCATTCGGCCCGCGTTTGCTACCTGGAAGCCCTGCAGGGTGGCACCACCTGTGTGATGGACATGTTCCGCTACATGGACCGTTGTGCCGATGCCGCTGGCGAGCTTGGTCTGAGGGTGCAATTGGCCCCCTACGTGGCTGATCGCCCCGGCAAGGACTTTTTCTCCACCCGGGAAGGAAACCGTCGCCTGATCCGGACCCACCATGAAACCCAGAGCGGTCGCATCCGGGTGTGGATGGGACTGGAGCACCTGTTCTACTGCACCGAAGACGCCTACCGCGAAGCGGCCGCGCTGAGCCGTGAGTTTGGTATTGGCATCCATACCCATGCCAGTGAACAGAAGGAAGAAGAGCAGGCGGTAACCGCGGATTTCGGCCGCCGGTCGCTGGCCATGCTCGATCACTACGGCATCCTTGGCGAACGCACCCTGCTGGCCCACTGTGTGTGGCTCAATGACGAGGAGATCCGCCGGGTGGCGGACACCGGCACGGCCATTGCCCATTGCCCGGTGAGTAACGCCAGGCTGGCCAGCGGTGTGGCGCCGGTGCCGGAGATGCTGGCGGCGGGGGTTACCGTGGGCCTGGGCACGGACGGGCCGGTATGCAACAACAGCCTGAGCCTGTTCGAGGAAATGAAATTCGCCTCCCTGATCCAGAAGGCGACCCGCCTGGACGCCACCGTGCTGCCGGCGGAACAGATTCTGCGGATGGCCACCATCGACGGCGCCAGAGCCCTGAACCTGGACCATGAGATTGGCTCTCTGGAACCCGGCAAGAAAGCGGACCTGCTGATGCTGGACCTGGGGGGTGCCAACCTGGCTCCGGTCAGCGTGGATGAACAGGGCGGCAACCTGATCTGGAACCTGGTCTTTGCCGCCAGCAGCGCCAATGTGGACTCGGTCTGGGTTGACGGGAGGCGCCTGATAGAAGCCGGTCAGCCGGTCCGGGTGACAGCGGCCAACGTTATTGCCGAGGCCCGGGAGCAGGGCCTCCGGTTGCATGAGGCCTGCCGCAGGCTGGCCCACACACGAACGTCCATGAACTGAATTGCGGAGAAAGAGCCATGCCGTCCTTACCCCTGATTTCCATTGCCGGCCTCAACAGCAACGACCCGGCCGTGCGCCGCAAAACCGCGGCTGAGCTGGGCCGGGCCTGCCGTGAGGTGGGCTTTTTCTACGCCACCGACCATGGCATCCCCGCCGCGGTCATGCAGGCCGCTTTTGCCGGCGCCAGGGATCTGTTTGCGCTGCCGCTGAGCGAGAAGCAAGCCCTGTCCATCAAGCTCTCACCCCACAACCGGGGCTACGTGGCCATGGCCGACGAAAAGCTGAATCCAGAGGCGGGTTCTGACATGAAGGAAGCCTTCAACATCGGCACCGACTTTCCCGAGGATCACCCGGACGTGGTGGCGGGCAAGCCCTTCCGGGGCGTGAACTTCTGGCCGCCCCTCACGGGCTGGCGGGCGCAGGCGCTGGACTACTTCAACCACTGCCTGGAGCTGGGGCGGACCATTCACCGCGGCTTCAGTCTGGACCTGGGGCTGGAAGAGGACTTCTTCGCGCAGCACCTGACCCTGCCCATCGCCACCCTGCGCATGCTGCGCTACCCGGCCAGCGCCGGCAAGATCGATCGTGAGGACGGCGGTGCCGGTACCCACACCGACTACGGCAACATCACCATTCTGGCCACCGATGAGGTTGCGGGGCTGGAGGTGCTGAACCGCCAGGGGAAGTGGATAAAGGCACCCCATGTGCCCGGGGCCTTCGTGTGCAATATCGGCGACTGCCTGATGCGCTGGAGCAATGACACCTATGTGTCCACCCCCCACCGGGTACGGCCCCCGGAAAGGGAACGCTACGCCATTGCCTTTTTCCTGGAGGTAAACCCGGACTCGGTGGTGGACCCGCGGGATATCGTGAAGGACCAGGCGCCGAAGTATGAGCCGATCAGTTGCACGGACTACCTGGCCTCACGGCTCAATGCCACCTATGAGCACCGGGGGCAGAGGGAGAAGGCCTGATCCTCGGCCCGCCAGACGGGCGTGGTCAGAAAATCCAGGCGATCAGCAGCCACAGCACCAGGAAGAAGGCGAAGAAGCCCAGCAGCATGAACTGCAGCTCGCCAAGCAGGCCATCGCCGGCCGCAATGGCGAAGACGACAAGCACCGCGATGGTGGTGATGAAGGCCAGGATGGCCGCTTCCCTGAGGT
Organism: Marinobacter sp.; assembly: GCA_048617055.1. GTDB lineage: Bacteria > Pseudomonadota > Gammaproteobacteria > Pseudomonadales > Oleiphilaceae > Marinobacter. The sequence goes on from JBMCIH010000081.1 coordinate 4,836, forward strand.
CCACCCCGGGTGCCAGGTAGGCCTCTTTGAAATCCGAAAGCATGGGTATGGACAGCAGCAGGCCACCGGCCAGTGCCACCACCAGTACGAGCAGAACAAGCGCCAGGGTTCTGGCTTCCTTTCTGTCCCGGGATTCGTCGTCACCGGCCATGGCTATGCCCCCTGCCGTTCCTTGATCAGGGCCCGGAGGTCATGGGGCCGGGGCAGGCCCGCCACTTCGATTTCGGGGTCGTCACCAGCGGTGAAAATGGCAATCCTGCCGACACCGAAAATCCGGTTGAAGAACGACTGATAGACGTTCACCGAGCGAATGCGGCGCACGTCCAGCTCCGTCCGCTCCTTGCTCAGCAGTCCTTTCTCCAGAATCAGGTCGTTGCCGGTGAATTCCAGTTTGGTGGACTTGCACTGCAGGTACCACCACAGCAGAATCAGGATTCCGACCGCGAGGGGAACCAGCAGAATCGCCAGGATAAACCCCAGCGGATGGTTCCTGAACATGGACGGGTGCTCTGAATAGCGTGCCTCCACAAGGCCCTCCTCAATCGTGGCTGGAATGCAGGCATTAGACCACCTGTGGGGGCAGATTTCGACTCCCTCGATGGGCACCGCGGCGATCAGTGGTCCAGCAGCCGGGCCGCCATGCGGTTCTGCTCCTCGACAATGTGGGGCAGTGAGCGGGTCAGCAGGTGGCCTTCCTCGATCACCACCCGCCCGTTAATGATGCTCCAGGCCACCCGCGGCGGGGTGCAGAACACCAGTGACGCCAGCGGGTCACTCTGGCCACCGGCCAGGGCGATATCATCGGTGCGGAAGGCAACGATGTCCGCACAGTAGCCCGGCTGGATCCGACCGAGCACGTCACCCCGGCCCAGTACCTCGGCGCCGCCCCGGGTAGCAATCTTCAATGCTTCCCGCGCGGTCATGTCGCCGGGGTTCTGATTCCGTACCCGGGCGGAGAGCATGGCCAGCCGGGCCTCATCCAGCAGGTTGCCGCTGTCGTTGGAGGCGCTGCCATCGACCCCCAGACCCACCCTGACCCCCGCATCCAGCATTCTTCGCACCGGCGCGATACCGGAGGCCAGCCGCATGTTGGAGCAGGGACAGTGGGCCACACCGGTGCCGGTGCGGGCAAACAGGGCAATACCGGGCTCGTCCAGGTGCACGCAGTGGGCGTGCCAGACATCGTCGCCTACCCAGCCCACCTCCTCGGTGAATTCCGTGGGCGTCATGCCGTAGCGCTCCTTGCTGAAGGCCACATCCTTCCAGTTCTCGGCGGTGTGGGTGTGCAGGCCCACCTTCAGGGACCGGGCCATGGTGGCGGCTTCCCGCATCAGGTCCGTGGTCACGGTAAAGGGAGAGCAGGGGGCGAGGGCGACCCGGACCATGGCGTCAGGGTTATGGTCGTGATGGACCTCCACCACCCGTTGCATGTCCTTCAGGATGGCCCCTTCGTCGGTTTCGACCAACTCGTCCGGCGGCAGGCCACCCTGGCTCTGCCCGAGACTCATGGCGCCCCGGGCGCCGTGAAAGCGGATGCCCATCTCGGTGGCGGCCTGCACGCTGTCGTCCAGGGTGATGCCGTTGACGTGCAGGTAGGCGTGGTCCGCCGCCGTGGTGCAGCCGGACAGCATCAGCTCCGCCATGGCGGTGCGGCTGGCGGCCCGCTGCATGTCCGGGGTGATATTGCGCCACACCGGGAACAGGGCGCTGAGCCAGTCGAACAGTTCGCCGTTCTGGGCCGCCGGCAGGGCCCGGGTCAGGGACTGGAACATGTGGTGGTGGGTGTTGATCAGCCCGGGTATCACCACATGGCCGGTGAGATCGATGGTGCGCTCGGCCTGGTCCGGGCACTCTTCGGCGGGGCCGACGGCCTCGATCCGGTTGCCGCGAACCAGGATATAGCCGTGTTCAATTTCCCGCTCGCCGTCGTCCATGGTGGCGACGAGCCTGGCATTTTTCAGTAACAGCGTTTTCGTCATCAGGGGTGTTCCCGTTCCAGATATTGAGGTGGGGTGGGCATGCAAAAGTAGTGCCTCAGTTTGTGCCCTGAAAGACTGACTTTGTGGTCATAAAAGTGACCGCTTGCACTTTTTTGAAGCATTAACCCTGTGTTACTGGCTTATATAAAGGCATAAAACTGCGTTTTTCCCGATGGCACACCCTTTGCTAATAAATTGACCAACTGGGCAATAAACTCCATTGGTAACGGAAAGACACATGTCGGAAAGCGCACCGGAAATACCCGTAATCGATTTTGGTCCCTTTCTGGAGGGATCTGCCTCATCCCGTCAGGCGGTCGCCATGGAGATGCGTCAGGCCAGCAGGGAGTGGGGCTTCTTCTACCTGGCCAACTGCGGCATGCCGGAAGCACAGCTGGCTGAGGCTTTTGCTGCGTCCAGGGCATTTTTCAGCCTGCCTGTGGAGGAAAAGAACCGGGTGGCCTGGCAGAACGCCGAGAGCAACCGGGGCTATGTGGGCATCAAACGGGAGCGGCTGGATCCGACCCGCCCCGGCGACCTGAAGGAAGCCTTCAACCTGGCCCCCGAGCAACCGGAACCGGGGGCGCCCCGCAATCAGTGGCCCGCCGGCCAGCCGGACTTTGAGGCGGTGATGACGCGATTCCTGGGCGAATGCATTGCCACCGCGGACCGGGTGCTGGAGG
>JBMCIH010000082.1:0-7449 GCA_048617055.1 Marinobacter sp.
ACTCAGATCCTTGTTTTCCGGCGGTGGCTCAGGCTCCTGGGGCGGGGCCTTACGGGGGCGCCCCATCGGCAGGATCCTGCTGGGACTGGTGCTGGTGTATCTGCTGGTCACCATCATCCTGGGCATGATCTGGAGCAGCGAACCCGATACCTTCCCGGTCCGTGAGCATGCCCGCACCGTTGCCGAGGAAATGGGGCGTGAGCCGGTGACCGGGTTTGTCACCACCGTCACCATGATACGCATTGCAGAAACCCTGCTGGAGAAGCCAGGGGGGTATATCTCCAACGACATCTTTCCGCCGGGGCTGTGGATGGACAATATGCCGTCCTGGGAGTATGGCGTGCTGGTCCAGCTGCGGGACCTTTCCCGGGCCATGCGGCAGAACATCAGCCGTTCCCAGAGCCAGTCGGCGGAGGACCCGGACCTGAGCGACGCCGAGCCCCAGTTCCATTTCAACAGTGAGAGCTGGGCGCTGCCTTCCACCGAAGGCGAATACCGTCGCGGCATCCGCTCACTGGAGAGCTACCTTGACCGGCTATCGGACCAGGAGCGGCCCCAGGCCCGGTTCTATGCCCGGGCTGATAACCTCAACAGCTGGCTGGCGGACCTGGAAACCCGGCTGGGCAGCCTGTCCCGCACCCTGAGTGAAAGCGTGGGCAAGCCGCAGGTGATGGAAGCCCTGGCGGGCATCCAGGACGTCGATATGCTTGAGGAAGAGGTGCCCGCCAAGGATGTCAAAACGCCCTGGACAGAGATCGACAATGTGTTCTACGAAGCCCGGGGCACCTCCTGGGCACTGCTGCACATCTTCCGCGCCATCGAGGTGGACTTCCGTCATGTGCTGGCGGACAAGAACGCCCGGGCCAGCGTGCGGCAGATCATCATTGAGCTCGAAGAGTCCCAGGGCCAGATGTGGAGCCCCATTATCCTCAATGGCAGCGGATTTGGCCTGCTGGCCAACCATTCCCTGACCATGGCGGCCTACCTGGCCCGGGCCAACTCCGCCGTGTCTGATCTGCGGCGCCTGTTGTCACAGGGCTAGTGTCCCCTGCGGTCAATTCGCTGACCTACGGCGCGACGCTGGCCCCTTGGCCAGAGGCCCCGGCGTCGCGCCCCCCGGGAGCCACTGAGAGCCTTGATAGCCATGTTGCGCTGACTCGATTTGGAACCACCAAACCTTCGCCACCGCGCCTTGCTCTCAAGGCTCTCAGTGGCTCAGTAGATCAGCGAATTAACCGCACGGGATACTAGGGGCGGGGCCGGTTCACGCTGGCGCCGCCGGCGCAAAAAAACCGGGCTCAGTGGCCCGGTTTTTTGGTTCTGTCAGGCACTTATTTGCCCTGGTAGTTGGCCACGGACTCCTCGATGGCCTTGCGGGCCGCGTCCGCGTTGTCCCAGTTCTGCACCTTCACCCACTTGCCGGGCTCGAGGGTCTTGTAGTTCTCGAAAAAGTGCTGGATCTGGTCCCGCAGCAGCTGGGGCAGGTCGTTGACGTCCTTGACGTCGGTGTAGGCCCTGGTCAGCTTGTCGTGGGGGACGGCCACCAGCTTGGCGTCGCCACCGGCTTCGTCTTCCATGTTGAGGATGCCCACCGGGCGGCAGCGGATCACCGAACCGGGCTGTACCGGGTAGGGGGTGACCACCAGCACGTCCAGGGGGTCACCGTCGTCGGCCAGGGTGTGGGGGATAAACCCGTAGTTGGCCGGGTAGAACATGGGCGCCGTCATGAAGCGGTCGACCATGACAGCGCCCATGTCCTTGTCGATCTCGTACTTGACCGGCGAGCTGTTGGCCGGAATCTCGATGGCCACGTAGATGTCTTCGGGCGGGTTCTTGCCGGCGGGGATATGATCAAAATTCATGGCGGATCCTTATCTGCGGTAGTGGGTCAGTCTCGGAAAAAGTGCGCGCTATTATACGGGCAACGGGGCGCGACCGAAACACAACCAAGGTCGGCCCCGGGCGGCTTCACGAAGTGGTTCGGGTGATGGTCTTGACGCCGCCGCCGGTGCCCAGCAGCAGCACATCTGCCGGCCGCCGGGCGAACAGCCCGTTGGTGACCACGCCGACGATCTGGTTCAGGCGCTCTTCGACGTCGATGGGTCGTGACAGGTCCATATTGTGGATGTCGATAATGATGTTGCCGTTGTCGGTAGTGACCCCCTCGCGATAGACCGGATCGCCCCCGAGCCGCACGATCTGGCGGCCGACGTGGCTGCGGGCCATGGGGATCACTTCCACCGGCAACGGAAAGGCCCCCAGGATGTCCACCCGTTTGGACTCGTCCGCTATGCAGATAAAGGTTCGGGCCACCGCTGCCACGATCTTCTCCCGGGTCAGCGCGGCGCCGCCGCCCTTGATCAGCTCCAGGTTGTCGTTGGTCTCATCGGCGCCGTCCACATAGAATTCCAGCTCGGCCACACTGTTGAGGTCATAGACCGGGATGCCGTGCTGTTTCAGCCGCTCGGCGGTGGCCTCGGAGCTGGCCACGGCACCGTCGAAGTCGTTGCGGATATCGGCCAGGTAGTCGATGAAGTAGTTGGCGGTACTGCCGGTGCCCACACCGATCACGCTGTCTCGCTCAAGGCGTGGCGCCACATGGTCGAGTGCGGCCCGTGCCACCGCCTGCTTGAGTTCGTCCTGTGTCATGCTGGCCTCCGGTCGGAAATGGAAGAGAAACACCTGCCGCCAGGGCGGCGCAGGGCCGGCCATTATAGCCTTGCCGGGGGCCTGGTTATAGACGCAGGCGGTGCAAACTTCCTACACTGTGCGTTTGCCCCGGCCTTCGGGGCGGCCACCGCTGGCGAATCCCACCCATAAACGGACGTATTGCACCATGCCGCAACGCTACATCAAAAAGATTCTTGATGCGCGGGTTTACGATGTGGCCATCGAATCCCCGCTGACCGAAGCCCGCAGTCTCTCCAGGCGTCTGGGCAACCGCATCCTGCTCAAGCGTGAAGACCTGCAGCCGGTGTTTTCTTTCAAGATTCGCGGCGCCTATAACCGCATCGCCCAGCTGTCGGACGACCAGAAGGCCCGGGGCGTGATCTGTGCCTCCGCCGGTAACCATGCCCAGGGCGTGGCGCTGGCGGCGAAAAAGCTGGGTATCCGGGCGGTCATCGTCATGCCCCAGACTACGCCGGACATCAAGGTGAAGTCGGTGCGTGACCGGGGCGCGAAGGTGGTGCTGCGGGGCGATGCCTTCGATGAGGCCGCGGCCCATGCCCAGGAGCTTATCGCCAAACACGGCTATACCTACATACCGCCCTACGACGACCCGGATGTGATCGCCGGTCAGGGCACCGTGGCCATGGAGCTGATGTGGCAGGTCTCCCATGACCTGCATGCGGTGTTCGTCCCCGTGGGCGGTGGCGGCCTGATTGCCGGCATGGCCGCCTACATCAAGTACCTGCGCCCGGAAATCCGGGTGATCGGGGTGGAGCCGGAAGACTCCAACTGTCTGCAGGCGGCCCTGGCGGCCGGCGAGCGGGTGGTGCTGGACGAAGTAGGCCTGTTCGCCGATGGTGTGGCGGTGCGGCAGATCGGTGAGGCACCCTGGGAGATCTGCAGGGACAACGTGGATGAGGTGATCACCGTGTCCACCGACGAAATCTGCGCCGCCATCAAGGACATCTTTGAAGACACCCGTTCCATCAGCGAGCCTGCCGGCGCCCTGTCGGTGGCCGGCATCAAGAAGTACGTGGCGCGTGAACAGCTGGAAGGGGAGAACCTTGCCGGCATCCTCAGCGGTGCCAACATGAACTTCGACCGGTTGCGTTACATCTCCGAGCGCACGGAAGTGGGGGAAAAGCGTGAAGCGATCCTGGCGGTGACCATTCCCGAGCGCCCGGGGGCCTTCAAGTCCTTTATCAATGCCCTGCACAGGCGCAGTATCACCGAGTTCAACTACCGCTACTCGGATTCCGAGGCGGCACGGATCTTCGTGGGCATCCAGATCCAGGCCGGAGGCCTTGGTCGTGAAGACCTGGTGCAGAGTCTGCGGGAAAACGGCTACCCGGTGGTGGACCTGACCGACAGCGACCTGGCTAAGCAGCATATCCGCCATATGGTGGGGGGCCATGCTCCGACGGTCGACAACGAGAAGGTGTTCCAGTTCGAGTTTCCCGAGCGCCCCGGTGCCCTGCTCAAGTTCCTGATGTCCCTGGGGACCCGCTGGAATATTTCCATGTTCCACTACCGCAATCACGGAGCCGCCTACAGCCGTGTGCTGATGGGTGCCCAGGTGGGCGACGACGAGCTGGAGGATTTCGAGGCCATGCTCGACCGGGTGGGCTTCCGCTACACCAATGAAACCGACAATGAGGCTTACCGCTTGTTTCTGGGGTCCGGCAACGGTCATTGATGGGCCCGGTCACGCAGTTTCCGGCAGGCCGGGGGTGTCCGGCAGGGTATGGGCGGGTACCCACCCCGACATGGGCGAATTACATGCTGCAATAACCTGCGCTGCAATATGTACAAAATGTAATCTTTAACAATTGTAAAACACCCGATACCTGTTACGCTTTTGTCAATTCTCGGAATCGCTGCCATGCGGCTGTTTTTGAAGTCCTTAAATCAACCGTTTAAAACAAGAAAACGGTAAAACAGCAGGCTCACCAATGGAGGAGAGGCAATGACGCGCAGGCCGGACACTATTCGGACGGTGGTTCTGTTATTCGTAATGGGGCTGGCGGCTACCGGATTGACGTCGTTCCAGGCCTCCGAGGATAAGCCCCGCGTGTTACCCGCCGAGATTTCTGCCCAGGGGCAATGGGTCAAGGGTCAGCGCAGCGAAGGCTGAGGCCCGGTCCGGTAGATCCGCTCATCCGTCACCACCGCATCCAGCGGTATGTCCCAGGGTTCCACGGGCAGTCGCTCCACCCGCTGCAGTTCATGGGCAAGACCGATCAGTGTGGGCCTGAGCCTGGGGCGTATCCGGGTGAAAGCAAAACTGCGGTCATAGAAGCCGCCACCCATGCCCAGGCGTCCTCCTTCCTCGTCAAAGCCCACCAGTGGCATCAGCACGACATCCAGCGACCAGGCCGAGCGGATCCGCCGGCTATGAAAGACCGGCTCCGGTATACCGAAGCGGTTTGGCGCCATGGGGGTATCTTCGTTATAGCGGCAGAACGCCAGTTGTCCGGAATGGATCGGATGAAGCACCGGCAGGTAGAAGCGGACGTTGCGTCGCAGGGTCTGGGCCATGAAAATGCCCGGGTCGATTTCGCCGTCGTTGGGCAGGTAGAGGCCAATGGCACGGGCCCGCATGACCTGTGGATGCCTGCGCAGGGTATTGGCCAGCCTGGTGGCGGCCTGTTGCTGCTGGTGCGGGTTGAGTGAGCGTCGGAGATGCCGGAGGTGTCTTCTCAGGGCCCGTCGGTCCCTGGCGATGTCCGGGTCGAAATCTGCAAGGTCCTGGAAGGTATCGGTCACGATATGGAAGGGGTCTGGTGAAATAAGCTTCCCGGGCTGCCGTTACCGGATGTGGCCCTTGAACCCAAAGTTCAAGGTGGTGGCCGCTGTGACATATTAGGCTTTCCCCTTCGCGGGGGACTTGCTCACAATGCCCTGAAGTAGCCACCTGGGTATTGCGCATCGGCTCGAGGACGTATCCGGCCAGCGAACAGCCCAGGAAGTTGAACCCATTATACGGGTAGTGCCCGGGGCAGTTGCAACCGTTGCCGGTTTAATTTCTGTCACCTGCCGTATGGCCGGTATCGCCGCCCCCATGGCCATTGCCCAGGGCGCTGTCGAGCTTTTCGTCCATGGCCTGCAGGATGGCGTCGGCGGCACCGGACATACTGCTGTCTTCAAGCAGTTCGTGGGTGATGTTGAGGGCGGCCATGACGGCAATGCGCTCGGTGCCCAGCACCTTGCCGGTGGTACGGATCTCCCGCATCTTGCCGTCCAGGTGGCGGGCGGCCCGGCGCAGGGCGTCCTGCTGTTCCTCGGGGCACGCAACCAGGTAATCCTTGTCGAGTATGCTCACTTCGACCGTGGTGGAGGGTTTCGGCATCAGTGGTGCTCCAGCGCCCGGAGGCGGCCAATCATGGCTTCGATGCGGTTCTTGGCGAGGTCGTTGCGCTGGATAAGCTGGGCCCGCTCCCGGTTCCATTCGTCCTGAAGCTCGCGCATGGCAGCGTTATCCTGCTCCAGTTTGCGACAGCGCTCAATCAGGCGGTCCAGTTTTTCCGCCATGGCCTGCAATTCTGACTGTTCCATAGATCTTCCGAATACCTAGCGGGTGGCCCCTCTGAGTCTGGCACATCGTCCAGCGGTGCTTCTTCTCCCGACAACTATAAGTGGGCTGTGGGAAAGGGTCAATTTGCCAATCCGTTATCTTGCTGTGACCCCTGTCCCAATAACCGCAAGCCTGCCAGTTCCGGTCGCCCTGGCCTCCCTCAGACGCTGCCCCAGCCTGAAGGCCGGTTCCCCAGGCGCCAGGCCCGCAGGGCCGGAAACAGCCCCACCACCAGGCCCGCCAGCGGGACGGCGAGCAGAAGCGCCCATTCCGCCAGCGTCGGCGGACGCAGGCCGATGGCAATGCCCCAGACGTCCAGCAGGACCGGAGCTGCCGCCATCAGGGCCAGGTACCAGAGCCCTGTCCCCAGCCCGGCGGCGATTACCGCCAGGCCGGTGCATTCCAGCAGGTACAGGCTGGCGATCAGGGCCGGCGAGGCCCCGCTGGCCCGCAGGATGGCGATTTCCTGATAACGGTGGGACTGCAGTGTCAGCAGCACTGTCACCAGACCCGTCAGGCTGGTCACCACCACGAAGGCGGTGATACCCAGCAGCAACAGCTCAAACTGGCCGAGCACCTGCCAGAGCTGGGCCAGGGCCACCCCCGGCAGGATGGCAGACAGGGGCTCGCCGGCAAACTGGTTGATGTCCCGCTGGACCTGGAACGTCAGGATCTGCCGCTCGATACCGGCCAGTGCCGCAGTGATGGACCTGGGGGTCAGTTCCCGGTCGCGGGCGGCATCCGCGGAAAGCGTGCGTCCGGGCGCGGGTACGCCTGCCTCCCAGCCGACATGAATGGCCTCCAGCCCCTGCAGGCTGACATAGACGCCCCGGTCCACCGGCGTGCCGGTGGGCGCGAGGATGCCACTCACCCTGAAGGGATGCTGGTCATGTTTCACGAAGCTGGTGCGCCCGCCGCCATGGGCGAGAACGATCTCGTCACCCGTCTCGTGCCCCAGGGTGCGGGCCACCTGGGCGCCCAGTACCACCTCGAACAGGTCGTCGAACCAGCGGCCTTCGGCCACCGCCAGTGGCTGGTCATCGCCATACTGGTAGTGCTCCAGGAAACGCCGGTCGGTGCCCACCACCCGGTGGCCCTGGTAGCTGTCGCCCAGGGACAGGGGAACCAGCCAGTCGATACGGCCATCCGCCTCCAGTTCACGGAATGAGGACCAGCTCAGGTTGTTGGTGGCATGGCCGATGTGG
>JBMCIH010000083.1:0-7448 GCA_048617055.1 Marinobacter sp.
GATGTTGGCGTCCACAATGGACACGAAGGCCCGGGAGTAACCGGCGTTGATGGCCAGCTGGGGCGATGTTCCCTCGCGCAGCTCCTCACGTATCCGCTCGAAAATCAGCACATTGGCGTCGACTGCCATCCCCACCGTCAGCACGATACCGGCAATACCCGGCAGGGTAAGTGTGGCCGAGATGATGGACATGGCCGCCAGCAGCAACATCAGGTTCAGTGTCAGGGCAATGTTGGCCACCAGGCCGAAGACCCGGTAGAACACGGCCATGAACACCAGCACCAGGCAGAAGCCGACCACCACCGACATGAAGCCCGCGTCGATGTTCTGCTGACCCAGGCTTGGCCCGATGGTGCGTTCCTGCACGAAGTACATGGGCGCCGCCAGGGCACCGGCCCGCAGCAGCAGGGCCAGTTCCGAGGCCTCGTGAATGGAGTCCAGGCCGGTAATGCGGAAACTCGAGCCCAGTGTGGACTGGATGGTGGCCAGCGAAATGATGCTGGTTTCCTCCACCCGCTCCTCACGGGTCACCACTTCGCCGTCGACCACTTCCTGCTCGGTTTCGGTGCGGAACTCGATGAACAGCACCGCCATGCTCCGGCCCACCGCGTTGCGGGTGGTACGGGTCATCTCATCGCCGCCCACACCGTCGAGGGTGATGTTGACCTGGGGCATGCCATTTTCGTCAAAGCCCTGGTTGGCGTTGGACACGTTTTCGCCTGTCACGATCACTTCCCGCTCCAGCCGGGCGGTGCGGTCCGGCTCGTCGCGGAAGGGATAGGTCTCGGTAGCGGCCTTCGGCGCATCCTGACGGGCCGCCAGGCGGAACTCCAGGTTGGCGGTGGCGCCCAGTACCCGCTTGGCCTGGGCTGTGTCCTGAACGCCCGGCAGCTCGACGATAATGCGGTCGGCACCCTGGCGCTGGACCAGCGGCTCGGCGACACCCAGCTCGTTGACCCGGTTGCGGATGGTGGTCAGGTTCTGCTCGATGGCATAGTCCTGAATCTGCTGGATCTCCTCGTCCGACAGGCTCAGCTGAAGAATGTAATCGTCGTCTTCCGTACGCTCATCCAGCAGGAACTCGTTGTAGTCGCTGCGAATCATGTCGAACGCGGCCTGGCGGTCTTCCTCATTGCGGAACGAAAGCTCGATCTGGTTGCCCTCGCTGACATCCCCGCCCCGGTAACGCACCCGTTCTTCACGCAACTCACGCTTGATCTGGCTGGCCGTGGCTTCCAGGCGCTTGGTGAGGGCGGTTTCCATATCGACTTCCAGCAGGAAGTGGACACCACCGCGCAGGTCCAGGCCCAGCTTCATGGGGCCGGCGCCCAGGGACTGCAGCCAGTCCGGGGTGGACTCGGCCATGTTCAGCGCCACCAGGTAGTCGTCCCCCAGCGCCTGCTGAACCAGTGGGTGCGCTTCCAGCTGATCGTCGGAGCTGGTGACGCGGATCAGTGCGCTGCGATCTTCCAGGTCGACGCCCTTGACCTCGATACCGGCCTCATCCAGGGCTTCGGTGGCCTTGTCCACCGTTTCCTGGCTGATCTCGGTACCGCTGCGGGCGCCGGTGATCTGGATGGCATAGTCATCGGGAAACACATTCGGCAACGCATAGATGAACCCGATCGCCAGCACGACCAGGATCAGGAGATTCTTCCAAAGCGGGTACTTGTTCAGCATAGGAGCCCTTTCTTGACCGCTTCCGGGCCACCGCCGGAGCGGCAGCCTCCCTGGTCAGTGGATTCAGATGTCTTTCAGAGTGCCTTTGGGCAGGGCCGCACCAACCGCAACCTTCTGGACCTTGATTTCAACATTGTCGGCCACTTCCAGCACGATAAAGTCATCGGTGACCCGTGTGATACGGCCGGCGATGCCACCGGAGGTCACCACCTCGTCACCCTTGTTGAGGCCGGACATCAGCGCCTTGTGTTCCTTGGCACGCTTGGACTGGGGGCGCCAGATCAGCAGGTAGAAAATCAGGATGAAGCCACCAAAGAAAATCACCTGGCCGATAACGCTCATACCCTGCCCTGCGTCCTGGGCGAGGGCGACGCCCGGCACGGCGGCGGCCAGAAGGGTGGCCAACATGGCTTTTACTGCTTTCATAGGATGTCTCCGTTGACGGTCTGTAATGTTTACGGGCGTATGGAGGCGCCGGCCTGGGCCAGTAGCGGCACGGGTTGGCCCCTCCTGGCGTAGAAGGCTTCCACAAAGTCGGACAATGTACCTGCTTCAATAGCCCTGCGCAATCCGGCCATCAGCTGCTGGTAGTAGTGCAGGTTATGGATGGTATTGAGTTGCGAGCCGAGCATTTCACCACATTTATCAAGATGATGCAGGTAGCTTCTGGAAAAACGTGAACAGGTGTAGCAGTCGCAGTCCGCATCCAGCGCCGAGATGTCATGGCGGTGTGTGGCGTTACGGATCTTGACGATGCCGGTGGATGTGAACAGGTAGCCATTGCGGGCGTTGCGGGTGGGCATGACGCAGTCGAACATGTCCACCCCGCGGCGCACCGCCTCGACAATGTCCTCCGGCCGCCCTACCCCCATCAGGTAACGGGGCCGGTCAGCCGGCATCCGCGGCGGCAGGTCATCCAGCACCGCCAGCATCTCTTCCTTGGGCTCGCCCACGGACAGACCGCCGATGGCGTAGCCATCAAAGCCGATATCCACCAGCCCTTCCAGGGAACGCCGGCGCAGGTCGTTGTACATGCCGCCCTGAATGATACCGAACAGCGCCGACGGACTGTCACCATGGGCCACCTTGCTGCGGGCGGCCCAGCGCAGGGACATTTCCATTGACTCCCGGGCCTGCTGCACGGTGGCCGGATAGGGCGTGCACTCGTCAAAGATCATCACAATGTCCGAGCCCAGGTCCCGCTGAACCCGCATGGCAATCTCCGGGTTCAGTTCCACCGGCGAGCCGTCCACCGGCGAGCGGAAGCTGACCCCAGCTTCGGTGATCCTGCGCATTTCCCCCAGGCTGAAGACCTGGAAGCCGCCGGAGTCGGTGAGGATCGGTCCCTGCCACTGGGTGAAATCGTGCAGGTCACCATGGGCGCGGATAACCTCGGTGCCGGGGCGCAGCATCAGGTGAAAGGTGTTGCCCAGGATGATCTGCGCGCCGGTGGCCTCGATATCCCGGGGCAGCATGCCCTTTACGGTGCCGTAGGTGCCCACGGGCATAAAGGCGGGGGTTTCCACCACACCCCGGGGAAAGGTCAGGCGGCCCCTGCGGGCCTTGCCGTCCTCACCCAGCTTCTCAAAGGACATGAAGCAGCGGTCAGTCATTTCGGGCTCCTGGTCCGGCCAGTGTGCCCAGGCTGGGTTCCTGGCCGGTAATGAACATCGCATCGCCATAGCTGAAGAAGCGATAGCGCTCGGCCACCGCCTCACGGTAGGCCGCCATGGTGTTGTGGTAGCCGGCAAAGGCGCTCACCAGCATGATCAGGGTGGATTCCGGCAGGTGGAAATTGGTGATCATGGCGTCCACCGTCTGGAACCGGTATCCGGGCCGGATGAAAATGTCGGTCTCACCCTGGAAGGGGCGCACCACCCCGCCCCGGCTGGCCGACTCGAGGGAGCGGACCGAGGTGGTGCCTACGGCAATCACCCGGCCACCCCGGCTGCGGGTCGCGTCTATGGCGTCAACCGTGGCCTGGGGCACCGTCGCCACCTCGCTGTGCATGACATGGTCCTCAATCCGGTCCACACGCACCGGCTGGAAGGTGCCGGCGCCCACATGCAGGGTGACAAACGCGGTGGCAATGCCCCGCTCAGCCAGGCGGTCAAAAACAAACTGGTCAAAGTGCAGGCCCGCAGTGGGGGCGGCAACGGCGCCTGCCTCACGGGCGTAGACGGTCTGGTACCTTTCCCGGTCGGTGGTCTCGTCCGGGCGGTCCACATAGGGCGGCAGGGGCATGTGCCCGGCCCGCTCCAGCAGGTCCAGCATGGCCTCGCCGGACTCCGTCATCAGCCGGAACAACGCCTCCTGGCGCTCCAGCATCACCAGCGCGGAGCCATCTTCCAGTACAACCCGCTGGCCGGGCCTGAGCGGCTTGGACGCCCGCACATGGGCCAGCACGGTGTCCGCCGACTCCACCCGCTCCACCAGCACTTCCACCTGGCCGCCGGACTCCTTTCGGCCGAACAGGCGGGCGGGAATCACCCGGGTGTCGTTGAACACCAGCAGGTCTTCCGGCTCCAGCAGGTCCGGCAGGTCCCGGAACCGGCGGTGTTCAACCGCGCCGGATACACCATCCAGGCACAGCAGGCGGGACGCGCTGCGCTCCGCCATGGGGTAGCGGGCGATCAGTTCGTCAGGCAATTCAAAATGGAAATCAGAGACTTTCATGGACAGGTCGACCCGGGGACCGGCCGCTACCGGCCGTAATGCTGAAAACACCGGGCCTGGGGAATGGTAGCGGCGGGCGGACTCGAACCGCCACGGGTTTTACCCCAACGGATTTTGAATCCGTCGTGTCTACCAATTTCACCACGCCGCCCCACAAGGTTGCCCGGTCGTCGAGAGCCGGGATTATACTGACGCCGGGTGCGAAAGCAAACGCCGGGACTTACAGGCGGTCAAACAGCGACAGCTGGGAGGTCTTGGCGAATGACTGCTGGGCCGCCTGCAACACGAAACTCTGGAACGACAGGTTGCTGATGGCCTCGGCGTAGTCCACGTCCTGCAGTTGGGAACGGATGTCCTTGGCGTACAGGGACGAGTTGTCCAGGAACTCGCCGGTGGATTCCAGCTGGTTGAGGCGGCCGCCGATCTCGGTCTGGGTTCTCAGGATGGTCTCCTGGGCATTGTCCAGGTTGCCCAGAGAGTCGGCGATCAGCTGATCGTAGGTGGCCTGGGAGCTGATGAAGTTGGCCTGATCCAGGCGATCCGGATCACCGATTGGTGCGGTGGTGGTGTCAATGTCGTCGAAGCGGGCACCGGATATCTTCAGGTCGCCATTGAACCCTGACGCATCAATGCTGATTTCCCTGCCTGAGGAGATAAGCTTCAGTTCGCCCCCTTCCATCCGGGCTTCAACACCCGCCAGAGCCTCCTCGTCGCTGGCGTTTATCGCTTCGGCAAAGTCTTCAATGGTATCGCCGGCCTCAAAGCCAAAGCTCACCCCGTTGACCACCAGTGGATCCGTGGTCGCCGGGGCTACAGGCGAGGGATCGAATTCGGTAACCTCAGCCGCCTCAGGCTGTTTGGGCAGGTTATCCAGACCATAGATCAGCTTTTCGATGGACCGGAAAACGGACTGTTTCTCGCTGGTATTGATAGCGAACTCATCGCCTGGCTGAGCATCGGTAATTTCGAGCTGCATGCCCTCGAATCGGATGCTTTCGCCACTCACGTAATCGCCTGTCTCAATATCCTTGGACGGATCGGAGAAATCATGGCCGTTTTTGTCCTGGATCACGTACTGGTCTGGCGTGCCGGCCCGGATCCCCACTACGAAGTCAGTCGGAGACTGCGCAGATACCAGTTCCGGGTCAAGCACGGCGCCGGTACTGATCCTGGCCCCCTCACTGTTACCCTTTACGGATTCGGTGAAGAACGTGGGTCCGGCGCTGGGCACGTCCACGAACAACTCCTTGCCGTGGTCGCTGATAGTGACGCTGACGCCGTCATCAACCTCCAGGTTACGCTCGCCCTCATCGCCCTGGTACACCCAGTTGCCGTTGGCGTTCCTGGCAAAGGCCGGGCTGTCGCCCTGGAAACCGCTGAAGATGTAGGACCCGGAACTGTCCTGGGTATTGGCCTGGGAGGCCAGCTCTTCCAGCCGCTGCTTGAGTTCGGCGGAAATGGACTGGCGGTCGTTGGCGGACAGCGAGCCGTTACCCGCCTGTACCGTCAGTTCCCGCACCCGCTCGATAATGTCGTTCATGCTCTCCAGCGAGCTTTCTTCCTGCTGCAGCCGGTTCTCGGCCAGGCCCACATTGCGCTTGTAGGTGTCGATACGCCCAACTTCCTGGTCCAGTTTGAGGATGCGGGCCGCCGCCACCGGGTCATCGGAGGGCCGGTTCACCCGCTTGCCGGTGGAGACCTGCTCCTGGGTCTGGTTCAGATCGACATTCAGGTTCTGCAGCCGGCTGATGCCGCCGGAGAAGACCTGCTGGGAAGAAATTCGGATCATGTCACATTACCTCAACCCTGCCCCGCTCACCGGAAGGTGCTCAGCAGCGTATCAAACAGTTCCTGGGCCACGCCCATGACCCGGGCGGATGCATTATAGGCGGCCTGGTACTGGACCAGTCGCCCGGCCTCTTCGTCCAGGTTCACCCCGGACACCGCCTCCCGCTGGTTCACCGACTGCTCCAGCAGGGTCTTGCCGGAGTCGCTGTCCTGCTGGGCCTGCCGGGTTTTTACACCCACCTGCTCCACCAGCCCGGCGTAGCCCTCGGTAAAGCTCTGGCTGCCGTCGTTCATGGTGTTCTTCGTGGCCAGTGCCGCCAGCCGCTCGGCGTTGCGGTTGTCCCCGGTGCCGTTGGTGTTGTAGTCAATATTGAAGCTGTCACCGGCCCTGGGGTTGCCGCTGATCTCGAACTGGAAGCCCCGGTAGTCCGGATCCGACGGGTCCTCGGTAAACAGTTTATTGCTGGTGCCGGCCTGGTAGGTACCGGTCTGGAGCACATTGCCGTCCGGATCCCGGATCTGGTAAGCGTCATCGGCGGTGAAGTAGACCTCCAGCGGCGGGTTCAGCTCCCCCCGGGTCGAAAACTCCGACAGGGGCGCATTGGTACGGGGGTTGCGAACGTCGAACATGACCCCCTGGTTGATCTTGGCGTCGCCGCTGTTACCGCTGTCGGCGCCGGCGCGAATCGGACTGGCAAAGGCCAGGTCCTCTTCCCGCTCCACTTCCAGCGCGATGTTGGACGCCTCCAGCCGGGTGGGCTGGATCTGGAAAGTGTCGCCCTTGCTGAAGGTGCCGGATTCAACCCGCACATTGAAGCCGGGCATGCTGATTTCCGCCGGCAGGTCAGCGGGCAGGCGGCCCTGGCTCACCACCTTGCCGGACTTCTGGTCGACCATCTCATAGGCACGGCCGTCGTCCTCGGTGAACTTCAGCGTCCAGGAGCCGGCCTCCAGCCGCGAGCTGTCGGTGATATCCACCCCGACTTCGCCGTCCCCCGGTGGCTGGTTGTTACCGCTGGCCACTACCCGGGCCTTTTGCTTTTCAGCGGTATTCACCTCGCTGAAGAACAGCCCCCCCAGGTCACCTTCCAGGTCCATGCCGATCTGGTGCTGATGGTTGACCGACTCCTGCAGAGCGATGGCAACCCGGCCCAGCTCATCGAAGGCCACGGCCAGGCCCTCGCTTTCGAAACGGCGCAGCCCCCCGAGCTTGCCACCGGTGATCTGGTCATCGATCACCTGCCGGCGCTCGCCATCGTCCAGGGTAAACTCCAGTCGTGCCGGATCCTCTTCATTACGGCGGG
>JBMCIH010000084.1:0-7351 GCA_048617055.1 Marinobacter sp.
ACCGGGTTATGGGGGGAACACAGGAACAGCACCTTTACCGCCGGGTCGGCCGCGCAGGCCTGCAGATGGTCCAGATCCATCCCATAACGCCCTTGCCGTTCCACCAGCGGGTTCTCCACCACCCGCCGGCCGGCCTTGCGTATGCTGCTGAAGAAGGGCGGGTACACCGGCGGCTGGATGATCACCCCTTCCCCCTCGCCGGCGAACGCCATGGCGGCGGCGTGGAGGGTGGGCACCACGCCGGGCGCCATGCGGATCCACTCCCGCCGGATGTCCCACCGGTGGTGTTCGGCGAACCAGTTGATCAGGGACTGGTAGAGGCTGTCGGGGAACAGGGTGTAGCCGTAGGCCGGGTGCCGGGCGCGGCGCACCAGGGCGTCGGTGACCGCCTCCGGCGCCGCGAAATCCGTGTCCGCCACCCACAGGGGAATGACATCCTCCCGACCGAACACCGCCTTACGGGCATCAAACTTCACGGAGCAGGTATTTTCACGGGATAAGGGCTGGTCAAAATTCATCGGCATCGGCTTCCTGTCGATTCAGTGGCATGGGTCAGAGGCAGCTTAACACGGGGTCCGGCCAGAGCCCGAGGACCGACCAAAGTCCGGGTGACGCTTCCGTCCACAGCGATTAAACTTGCAGGCCTACCCTTTACCCTGCTGTCAGAGTCTTTCCATGCTGGGCCAGATCCTGTCCACCCTGTTGCCGGTATTCCTCATTGCAGGCTGTGGCGCCGTCTACGGCCGCTACCGGTCGCCGGATATCCAGAGCATGAACACCGTCAACATGGAACTGTTCGTGCCCATGCTGGTGTTTGCGGTGCTGGCGGACCAGGAGGCACCCCTGGCGGACTACGCCTGGCTGGCCACCGCCGGCGTGGTGGTGGTGCTGGGGTCAGGGCTGCTGCTGTGGCCAGTGGCCCGGATGCTGGAGCTGAACCTGAAGACCTTCCTGCCACCGATGATGTTCAGCAACTCAGGCAACATGGGTATCCCGCTGATCGTGCTGGCCTTCGGCGAGGCGGCCCTGCCCGCCGCCGTGGTGCTGTTCATCGTGGAGATGATCCTTCACTTCTCTGTGGGCCTGTACATGCTGGACCCGGCCACATCCATGCTGAAGCGGCTGCGGGTGCCGGTGGTACTGGCCACCATCGCTGGTCTGGCAGTGAACATCGGCGGCATCACCCTGCCCGGCTGGCTGATGGAAGCCCTCGACATGCTCGGGGGCATCTGCATTCCGCTGATGCTGTTCACCCTGGGCATCCGCATGCTGGATGTGGACTTCAGCGACTGGAAACTGGGCATGCTCGGCGCCGTTGCCTGCCCCGCCAGCGGCCTAATCCTGGCCTGGCCGATGGTCGCCCTGCTGGATCTGCCCGGGTTGCAGGCCGCCAGCCTGTGGGTGTTCGCCGCCCTGCCACCGGCGGTGCTCAACTACATGGTGGCGGAGCAGTACCGGCAGGAACCCCACAAGGTGGCCTCGCTCGTTCTGATCAGCAACCTGGCCAGCCTGGTGGTCATGCCGGTGGTGCTGGGGCTGGTGTTCAGTGCCGGCTATGTCTGAGCCTCAGGTGCGACGGCTCCGGAAGAAGGCCACCTCACCCTTCAGCTGATCCGCCAGGGTATCCAGTTCCCGGCTGGAGGCCGCCACCTGTTCGGAGCCGGCCGCAGTCTCCACCGTCGCATCATGGATACGGCTGATGTTGCGGTTGACCTCCTCGGCCACGGAACTCTGCTCTTCCGCGGCGCTGGCGATCTGGGCATTCATATCGTTGATGGCGCCCACCTCGTGGCGAATCCGGCCCAGGGCCTCCTGCGCCATGCCGGTCTGTGCCACGGTTTCCCGGGCCAGCTCGCGGCTGGTTTCCATCACCGAAACCGCCTGACCGGCGCCGGTCTGCAGCTTGCCGATCATTTCCTGGATCTCCCGGGTGGAGTCCTGGGTGCGGGTGGCAAGGGAGCGCACCTCGTCCGCCACCACCGCAAAGCCACGGCCGTGGGGGCCGGCCCTGGCCGCTTCGATGGCGGCATTGAGGGCCAGCAGGTTGGTCTGCTCGGCAATGCCGTTGATCACCTCGATGATGGTTTCGATATTGGCACTGTCCTGGCTCACCTGCTTGACGGTGTCCGCCGCCCCTTCCAGGGTATCCGCCAGGTTGCCGATGGCGGTGGCCGTATCGCCCACCACCCGGTTGCCCTTCTCCACCTCTTCATCCGCAGTCTGGGTCGCCGAAGCGGCCTGGGCGGCAAAGCCCGCCACCTCGTTGACGGTGGCCGCCATCTGGTTAACGGCGGTGGCCATCTGCTGGGCCTCGTCCGACTGCAGGCCGATCTGCTCCCGGTTATTGCCCGCTGTCTCCATCAGTTCCCGGGAGGCGTCCGCCAGCTGCACCGAAGCTTCCCTGACCCGGGTCATGGTTGCCGCCAGGCGCTCGGTGGTCTGCTTGAGCACACCCATTACACTGTTCGGGTAGCGGGTCTGGATGTCCTGTTCCAGGTGACCGTCCGCCAGGCCACGGATCGCTTCCGCCACGGCTTCCGGCTCCGCTCCCAGGGTGGACCTGAGGTTGCGGATGATCAGTACCACAACCACCACCCCGGCCAGAATCGCCACACCGGTGACCATGAAGATCAGCTTCTGGAAGCCGGAGGCGGTTTCCTGAACCCGGTCAATGTCGCCGGCGATAATGGTTTCCTGGTGATCGATAAAGGCGTTCACCCGCTTAAGCCACTCGGTATAGGCCGGTGACACCTGCTCCAGCAGGACGGGGCGGGCCGCCTCCGGCCCCTCGTCCCGGCGCAGCTCCACCAGTTGCCCGGTCAGCTCCAGCGCGCGGCGTTCGATGTCCCGGATATCCGCCAGCAGCCTGGTCTCCCGGTCGCTGGTCCCCAGCTCGTCAATCAGCTCATCCATGGCCACCGCCGATTCCCGGTAGAAATCCTCCAGCCGCCGCACCTGCTGCAGCTGCTCCGCCAGGCCGGCATCGTCCGGCACCAGGACAGCGTCGCGTATGGCGATGGCCCGGTCATGGACACTGCCGCGGAAATTGATGGCATGGCGCTGTTTGACCGTGGCCCCCTCCCGAACCTCCGACAGGGTGCGGTCGATCAGGCCCACACGGAAAGTGCCCACCAGGCTGATCAGAACCATCAGGGATAACAGGAAACCAAAACCGAGGCCGAGCCGGCCCGCAACCGTCAGTTGGCGAAACATCGGATACTCCATCACCGTTAATTTATTGACCGAGCCTATTAGTTCTTCGGAAAGTGAAGATTGGATCAATGTTTCGGTGCCGGTTGCGGCTTTTTTACAAAGAATTGCATTACGGCTTCAGGTGGGTGTCACCCGATCGGGGCCGGGGGCCTGCTCCTGCCCCAGAAGCTGCTGCAGTGCCTCACCGTCAAGCACTTCCACTTCCAGCAGGCGCCTGGCACCCTCTTCCAGGGTTTGCCGGCGGGACTCCAGAATCTCGGTTGCGTGATTGAAAGCCTGGTCGATCAGTTCCCGTATCGCCTGGTCGATCGCCTCGGCAGTCGCCTCGCTGTAGTTCCGGGTGTTGTCCAGCCAGCGCTGCTGAAGGTGATTCTGGGCGGCTTTCTCGTAGCTTACCTGGCCCAGTGCCGGAATCATGCCGAAACGCGTGACCATGTCCCGGGCAATGTCCGTGGCTTTCTCCAGGTCATCGGCGGCGCCGGTGGAAGTCGCATTGAACACCAGCCGTTCAGCAGCCCGGCCGCCAAGCAGTACGGTCATACGGTTACGCAACTCCTGCTCCGACAGCAGGAAACGGTCTTCGGTAGGCCGCTGCAGGGTAAAACCCAGGGCACTGATACCGCGGGGAATAATGGATACCTTCTGCACCGGGTCGACACCCTCAAGCGACATGGCCACCAGGGCGTGGCCCAGTTCATGATAGGCCACGACGCGGCGTTCCTTTTCGCTGAGAATGCGGTTTTTCTTCTCCAGACCGGCGACGATGCGCTCGATGGCATTGCTGAAGTCCTCCAGGGTGACGACATCGGCATTGCGCCGGGTCGCCAGCAGGGCCGCTTCGTTCACCAGGTTGGCCAGGTCCGCCCCGGTGAACCCCGGGGTCAGGGCAGCAATCTGATCCAGGTCGATGGAGGTATCGATTCTGATCTTGCGGATATGGACTTTCAGGATCGCCGCCCGGCCAACACGATCCGGGCGGTCCACCAGCACCTGGCGGTCAAAGCGGCCGGCCCGCAGCAGGGCCTGATCCAGTATCTCCGGGCGGTTGGTGGCGGCCAGCAGGATCAGGCCGCTTGACGGGTCAAAGCCGTCCAGTTCCACCAGCAACTGGTTGAGGGTCTGTTCCTTCTCGTCATTGGTCATCACCGGGTTGGCCCCACGCGCCCGGCCCAGGGCGTCGAGCTCATCAATGAAAATAATTGCCGGCGCCATGCTGCGGGCCTGGTTGAACAGGTCCCGCACCCGGGCGGCGCCCACGCCCACGAACATCTCCACAAACTCCGAGCCGCTGATGGACAGGAAGGGCACCCCGGCCTGCCCCGCCACGGCCCGGGCCATGAGGGTCTTGCCGGTACCGGGCGGCCCCACCAGCAGCACGCCCTTGGGGATGTGGGCGCCCAGGCGGCTGTACTTGTCCGGGTCCCTGAGAAAATCCACCACTTCCTGCAGCTCTGCCTTGGCCTCGTCCACGCCGGCCACATCGTCGAAGGTCACCCTGGTGTCCTTTTCCATATACACCTTGGCCTTGCTCTTGCCGATGGACATCATGCTGCCGCCACCGGGGCCCATACCACTCATCCGGCGCAGCAGGAAACTCCACAGCAATACCAGCAGAACCAGGGGCAGCAACCAGGACAGCATCGACGTGAACCAGGTATTGTCCTGCACTCCGGTATAGTCGATACCGGCCTCCTCCAGCACCTGCAAAAGATCCGGGTCCTCCACACGAATGGCCCGGATGCGGACCTCGTCATCTCCCGAACCCCCCAGCTGGTCCTGGGCTTCTGACGACAGATGAGACATCAGTTGGTCCCGTGGCACCGACGCCTTCACCTCGTCGCTGGCCACGGCCACGTCCCGGAGTTCGCCCGCCAGGGCCAGGGCGCGGAATTCGCTGTAACGGATAGTCTGCGGCTGGCTCGACAACCAGTCCGGCAACAGGAAAAGCAACAACAGGACAGCCACGAAATACCAGATCGAGAACTGGGTTCGCTTGTCCGGGGCCGGTTTCTGCATCGGGTCGGCTCCTGCTGATGACTCTGATTTCCGGGGCAATTCCAGTATAACCTGACAATCACAAGCTAAAGGGTAATGACAGTCAAGGCAAATGGCCTCCGGTCACCCCCGGCCCGGGCCCGGCACTTGCAACACTGCCGGCTTTGACCGATGGTAAACGGATCAGGTTCATTCCCTTTCCGATACGGAGGTCTGTCAATGAGCGTTCTGTTGCTGATCATCAGTGCACTGGTGCTGATCTATCTGGGCCTGGGCGGCACCATCGCCACGGTGGTACTCATCGCCGCCACCCTGGCGGGCATGGCCCAGGATGACTGGCACATTCTCAGCATTATCTTCGGCGGTGGTCTGCTGGCGCTGGCGCTGGTGGTCCTGCAGGCCCGGGAACTGCGCCGGGAGAAGCTGAGCAAGCCCCTGCTGGGCTGGGTCCGGGGGCAGCTGCCGACGCTTTCGGATACGGAACAGGACGCCCTGAAATCCGGCTCGGTGGAGTGGGACGGCGAGCTCTTCTCCGGCCAGCCCAACTGGTCGATGCTGCTGGGCGCCCGCCCGGCCCGTCTTACCAGTGAGGAGCAGGCGTTCCTGGACGGGCCAGTGGAAAAGCTCTGCGCCATGCTGGATGACTGGAAGCTCACCCACGAAGACTACGACCTGCCCAACAGGGTATGGAAGTTTATCCGTGAGAACGGCTTTTTCGGGCTGATCATTTCAAAGGAGCACGGTGGCAAGGGCTTTTCCCACACCGCCCATTCCGAGATCGTGATGAAGATCTCCACCCGCAGTGTGTCCGCTGCGGTCACCGTCATGGTTCCCAACTCCCTGGGCCCGGGGGAGCTGCTGTCGGAATATGGCACCGATGAGCAGAAGCAGTACTACCTGCCCCGGCTGGCCAGCGGCGAGGAAATCCCCTGCTTTGCCCTCACCTCGCCGGTCGCCGGCTCCGACGCCGGCGCCATTCCCGACAAGGGCGTCGTCTGCAAGGGGCAGTGGAACGGCAAGGAAGTCCTCGGCCTGAAGGTGACCTGGAACAAGCGTTACATCACTTTGGCGCCGGTGGCGACGCTGATCGGCCTTGCCATCAAGGTGTACGACCCGGACAAGCTGCTGGGCGAGGACAGCAATGTGGGGGTAACCTGCGTGCTGGTACCCCGGGACACCGAGGGCGTCCACGCCGGTGCCCGCCACCTGCCCATGAATACCGTCTTCATGAACGGCCCCACCTGGGGCAACGACGTCTTCATTCCCATGGAGCAGGTCATCGGCGGCCAGAAAATGCTGGGGCAGGGCTGGACCATGCTGCTGGAGAGCCTGTCCATCGGCCGGTCGGTGTCCCTGCCGGCCCTCGGCACCGGCGCCGGCAAGGTGGCCAGTCTGGCCACCGGCTCCTACGCGCTGGTGCGGGAACAGTTTGGCCGCTCCATCAGCCAGTTCGAAGGGGTTCAGGAAGCGCTGGAGCCCATCGCCGGTTACACCTACATGATGGACGCCGCCCGCCTGCTCACCGCCGGCATGCTGGACCGGGGCGTGCGCCCGTCGGTGCCCTCGGCCGTACTCAAGTACCGCAATACCGACCTGATGCGGGTGGTGATCAATAACGCCATGGATGTGGTAGCGGGCCGGGGCGTGATTACCGGCCCCCGCAACTTCCTTGCCCGTGCCTATCAGGCGGTACCCATCGGTATCACGGTGGAAGGCGCCAATATCCTCACCCGCAGCCTGATGGTGTTCGGCCAGGGGGCGATCCGCTGCCATCCGTTCATCGTCGAGGAGATCGAGGCGGCGGGCATGACGGACGAGAAGGCGGCGGTGCGCAAGTTCGATGACATCTTCTACCGCCATATCGCCCACACCACCCGCAACGCCCTGCGGGCGCTGGTGCTGGGGCTGACCCGGGGTCTGGCCGAGCCGGTGCCCCGGGACGGCAACCTGCAGAAGTACTACCGCCAGCTGGCCCGTTTCTCAGCGGCCTTCACGCTGCTGACCGATGTCACCCTGCTGACCATCGGCGGCGGCCTCAAGGCCCGCCAGCGCCTGTCCGGGCGCATGGCGGACTGTCTGGTGCACCTTTACTACGCCTCTGCGGTGATCAAGCAGTGGCACGAGGAGGGCTACCCGGACGACC
>JBMCIH010000085.1:0-7341 GCA_048617055.1 Marinobacter sp.
TGGCCCGTATCAGCAACCAGATGGCCTGCCAGGGGAGTATCCCGGCAATGGTTGAGTAAACACCCATGAGGAAGTCCGAGCTGCCGTTGTACATCCAGTAGTGGATGTTGAAGACGGCCAAAACGGCAACGCTCGCCGGCACGATCCACCAGGGCACGGGGCGGCCCATAAAGCGGAAAATGCCCAGCAGGAAAATGGCTTCGCCGGCCAGCTGCCCTGCATTGCCCAAAACGTTGAGCGCCGGACTGCCGGTGATCATGAATCCGATGAAGAGAAGGATGCCGCCAATAAGCGACCAGATTCCGGCCATCCAGAAACCGGGCCCGGAGTATGGCCGGGAAATTCGCCAGAGCGCGGTGGCGGCAACCGCCAGTGCCAACAATAGCAACAGGCCCAGCAACATGGGTGAATAGTACAGTTCGCGCATAACCGGCGGGCTTCAATGAACGGACGCAGGAAGTATACCCTGCGGGTGGTGCGGGCAACAGCGCCGGGATCGGGACAGAGATCAAGGGATCAGTCGCTGATCATTTCCTGTTGCCGAGGGGGTGGGGCCTGACTTCCTCAATTTTTCGCTTGCCCAGAAACAGCAGGTAGTAGAAAAAACGGGCAATATCCAGGTGCCTGGCCGTCTTGTGCCTGAAGGCGTTGTCACAGAAGCTCCGCCAGATAACCGCGGAGCTCTGGACCGACAGGTGATTCTCATAGATCTCATGCAGTTCATCGCCCAGACAGCCCCAGCGCTGGTAGTCGCTGACCACCTCTTCGATGGTCACCACCTGGCCGGCCTGCTCCAGCTCGCTGATCGGGGTGCGGTCGGTAAAGTTGTAGATATCGAAGACGCGCCAGTTATCGGCGGTAACCGCCACCAGCCTGGGTTTGCCCTGGTGATCGTTGACCGGCACGAAAGGAATTTTCCCCAGCGCCATGGCTTCAATGGCCGAACGGCCCAGCCCGATAAACAGGTCACATTCATGGATGGCGCGGGCGGCGGTATCCACCGCCTGGTCGGTGACAGCCAGGTGGTGCGCGAAGGGCAGGGGCATCCGTTCGAGTTCCTTCAGCAGTCCGGGGCTCTGGGGAATGCCGATGTGGATGGACACCAGGTCGCCACGCACGTTCTCCAGGGCGCCGTACATCATACGGATTGACGCTTCCTTCTCCCTGGCCACGCGGCACACGGTCAGCAGCCGGAGCCGGTCTTTCGCGCCCAGGAACTGAGGCACCGCCTGTTTTAGATACTGAGGGTCATAGGGCGGTTTGGAAACACGTCCGGGAGCGACCATCAGTGGCCGCCTGTCGTCGTGGCCGGCAAAGAGTTCGTAATCCTGCCGGGAAAAGACCATCATCGGAATGCCATTGTAGATGTAACTGCGGGGAAAGGAAGGGCCACCCGGTTTGACGTGGGCGACGGGACCCGATCCCGGCGCCATACACAGCAGGACGGGTATGTAGGCGGGCAGATGGCCAACCGTGAGGTAGAGGACACCTTCGGGGCTGTCCAGGTCCAGCGCCTTGCGGGCCCGCCTTAAACGCACCCAGGTGAGGGGATTCGCGCTGCTGCCTGCCGGGACATGCCGGTAGTAGGGCTTGTCCGCCAACACCGGAGACGGCAGGTTACCGAAGGTGAGTACCCGCACATCGAACTCCGGCTGCAGCATGTCGGCGATTTCGCGAACCGACCGATAATGGCCCCCGACGCCCGTGTTCACGCCTTTGTAGGAGGAAATGCAGAACACCAGGGTTCTCCGGGTGTTGGGCGCCTCTTTTATCATCTTCCCGCTGGACGACAGGGTTGTGGAACCCATTGTGGCACTACTCCGCTTCAACGAGGGTGGCGCGCATACCCAGCGCCTCCAGCTTGGACAGCAGCCGGTTGTAGCCCCGCATGGCCATCTGTACGTCCCGGACACAGCTCTGGCCGTCGGCGCAGAAGGCCGCCATGATCAGTGCCATACTGCCCCGGAGATCCGTTGAGGTCACGTCCGTGCCTTTGAGGTTGGCAACGCCCCGGGTGGTGATCTTGCCCGGCTCGAAGGAGACGGCCCCTTCGCAGAACCGGTTCAGTTCCCGCGCATAGTCGATACGCTCCGGGTAGCGATAGTCAAAGGTGCGGGAGATGCCGTTTGCCTTCATGCCCAGCAGCACATAGAACGACTGCATATCCGAGATCACCCCCGGGTGGGTGCCACAGGCCAGCTCAAACGGCTGGATGCCCTGGGCACGGATACAGTCGCCGGAAACATAGACGGAGCGGGTGTTCCGGTAAATGTCGATGCCCGCCTCCTCCAGGTGCAGCAGGGGCACCGTCATGTGAGCGAAGGGCACGCCCTCGACAAACACATTGCCACCGGTCATGGCGGCGAAAACAATCCAGGTCAGCGCCTCTATCCGGTCCGGCATCACGTCCTTGGAGGCGCCGCGCATGACCGAGCCCATGCCGCGAACCCGGATCAGGCTGTTGCCATAGTTCTCGATATGGGCGCCCATCTGCCCGAGCATCGAGATCAGATCCTCCACTTCGGGAGTGATGTAGGCATTGCGGATCTCGGTGACACCGGTGGCGACCGACCCGCACATCAGCGCGTTCTCGGTACCGCCGACGGTGGAAATGGGAAAATCGACCGAGCCGCCGCGGAACTGGCCCCGCACCTCGATGTAGTCCGGGTGTTCGTCCACCTCGCAGCCCAGGGCTTTCCAGACCATGATGTGAAGGTCATAGCCGCGGGCACCGATCTTGCACCCGCCGGGATAGGGAATCCGCGCTATCCCGTTGCGTATGATCTGCCCCGCCGTCAGCAGATAGGTGGTGCGGATCGGCAGCTCATAGTCGTCGATAGTGTCGAAAGACAGCGACCCGGCGCGGACCTCGATCGACTCGTCCTCATCGTCGATGCACACATCCACCCCGAGGGCGCGCATGAAACGGACCTTTTCAGTGACGTCCACCAGTTCGGTGGGAAAGTTTCGCAACCGGACCGGCTCCTCCGACAGCATGGCGGCGGCCAGCATCCGGGTTGCGGCGTTTTTCGCGCCGCTGACTCTTACCTTGCCCGAAGGAGTCTGTCCGCCCTCGACGATCATGTCATATTTCATGCTCATTCCTGTTCTCCCTGGAAGGTCAGCAATCAGGCCGCCGCTTGGGCAGACTTATCCTGTCATTCCGGGCCAGCTACGCCCGCAATGCATAATAAAAGTGTGTGGGGTCTTGTACTGCCCGGAAAAATCCGGGGGATACCGGTCAATAAACAGAACTGGCTGGCGGGCTGTTGCGAGAGAAAGCCGGATAACAGGGGCTGATAAATAGTTCCCTTTTCGGCGCCAGTCCATGACCTGCGTTCCTTTGCCAACTTCAATATATGACGGAATTACGACAGACAGCGCGTGGGGCTACACAAGCTCATGCCGGATATCAGATATCCGAACTGGTGTGCGCCACAATAGTGCGCTTTTCAGTCTATGGTCCGGAATTGACCATTACCCTGGCAGGATAATGATGCCATTCACCAGATCATTTAACAGGCTTCCATAAAAAACTGTCAACGCAGAAAACCTTACGCATTATTTATTAGTAAAATAAAGCGACACTAATTCAGTGAATGAGCCCAAGTTATGCATTTGTTTACTACATATATAATGTCTGTTTGGTTTTCGCCCGGAGAGAAAGGGTTGCCTTTGTTCCGGCCGGATCGCTTTCCGGCTCCAGGTCGTCCGGCCTGGGGGGTGTTTCACGGGGTGTCCTGTGCCTGCCGGCCCAGCCCCAGTTCATCACTGAACAGCAGGTTACCCAGGCCCAGAACAATGCGGTCAACTTCCGGATCCGGACGCTCCGCCGGCCCGGCGTGGGACTCAAGAACCGACCGGAGCAGATCGAGCAGGCGGATCACCAGGTCAACCGCTGCGAAACCGTCGGGCTCGTCGGTCATGGCCTCGTCCACGTAGGCCAGTGCCCGCTGGACGATGGCGGCCTGATGAGTTGCCAACTGGCTGGTGCCCAGCAGACGGCAGGATTGAAGACGGGCTTCCCGCTCCAGGCGAAGGGCTTCCCTGCATAGCTCCCGGCCCTCATCGGCGGACTCGTCATGGTTCGCCAGCCAGGCCAGCCGCAACTCCACGGTGCCCTGCCGGCGTTGCTGCCGGTACGCCTGCTGTACCCTGCTGCGGGCGACGGGGAGGAACCTGCTGACCGCTCTGGTTCGCGCACGTTCCACGGCGTCCTTTTCGGCGGTACTGATCAGGGCCGATATCACCCGCATACAGTGGATCAGGTATTCCCACAGCTCCGGGGGGATGCGTTCGGGGCGCTCCGGCATCACACGGCAGAGGGAAATCAACTCGAAGTAGAGGCTGGAAACCTCATGCTCAGGCAGGCCGGAGCAGCGAACAACCCGTGCCAGCCCGACCCGCCTCAGGTCCGCCATCAGCTGAGGAGCAAGCAGCAGTACATAATGCTGCGCACCCAGGGAAAGTGGCCTCTCGATAGCACATACCTCCCGTAATGTCCCGGGCAAAACGGTTTCGGGACCTCCTTGTCAGTGTAGACGGCTTTGCGGGCGAACGGGAAAGGCGGGCAGGTAAACCGGGCCTGCCTGCTCTTCACTCATTCACATAGTGGCGCCTCTGAACAGGCGGTCACTCTCAGGCTGCCCCCTGGTCCGGTTCCGCCGGTTGCTGGGGCTTAACCAGATCATAGATGCGAAACGCAAAGATGGTATAGAGGGCACCGAAGAGGGAAACCAGAACATTCAGCACGCTGCCCGCCAGCCAGTAGGCCGGGCTGGCGGGCTCAAAGAGGAGCTCCACCAGGAACAGGGGCGCGTAAAGCACTGCTGTGATCAGCACGAACCCTCCCGCGAGAAGCCACATGTGTTCCCGGGTCAGTTGCCAGCTTTGCCTGATGGCGCTGAGCGGGTCGTAACCGCCAAGCAGCAGTTCCAGCTCGGAAAACGCCAGGCGGGCGGCTAGGAAGATTCCGGGCAGGACCAGCAGGGCGAAGCCGAACATCACGGCGGTGCCCACCAGTATGGTCACCAGAAGGTAGCGTCCCCAGTTAGCCAGCGCCAGCCTCCACGCCGTACGGGCGTCAATGGGCTCACGCCTGAGCACCGAAGAGATGAAGAGCACCAGGCCGCCCGCGTAGACCGGGTAGATGGCCAGCCCGGTAGCCAGCAGAAACAGCTCTTCCGCGAGCACGAACTCATCGCCCATAACCAGGTACTGATAGGCCGCCGCAAACAGTTCAAACGGGATGATAATGGGCAGGATGATCGCAGCGATCATGGCAAAGTGCTTTCTGAAAAAGATGCAGCTGTCAGAGAACAGTGTCCAGAACATTCGGGTTCCTGTGGTTCAGGGATCTGTCGGGTTTCCGCATCCCTCAAAGCGCTCGCCGTCCAGACGGACGATAACTGTGAAGGGAAAGCGCCGGCCGCTCATGACGTCGGTGCATTGCTCTTCGATGAGGGTGACCTGCAGGTCCTGCGCGGACGACTGCGAATGGTAGACCAGGTGGCCGTCGTTGTCCCATTCGGGCTCAGGGGTGGATACCACAAGCTGCTCTTGCCCGTAGTTGTAGTCAAACGCGATTTTGCCCTCGCGCCGGATCTCCAGCAACCAGCCGGGCTCCTGGCCAAGGGCCTCGAAATGCCCGGGGCTTTCCGGAACCGGTGAGGCCTCGCCGCCCGGCTCAACAGCGCAGCCGGCAAGCAGGGCGATCAGGACGAGTGCGGGGAGTTGCTGGCGCATATCAGAGAGGGTAGTACAGGCCGGGTTGGGGGTGCCAGTCCCTGCCGATAACTAGCGCTGGATCTTGCGCGAAAACCCGTGTGTACTGGGTTCGGTCAGTACCTGGGTTCAGCCCGCTGTGGAGGCGCCCCACAGGCAGTGCACGGCCGGCATCAACAGGTTACGGCGAGCCGGGTGTTGCGTTGCCGGACGCAGTACCTTTGCTGGCCGGGCCACTGAGCGAGCTTGATGAAGACAGCCTGTCGGCACTGATCGACGACCTGGAGGTCTCGCTGGCGCCCTTCACAGACGACAATGGCGTCGCCTTTCCGATGGGGACCTATTTCGTCAAGGCGTTTTCCTGAGGTTTTGGTCTTTCCAGTGGCCCGGGCTGGGTCAGGCTTTGGCCAGCAGTTGACGGATGCCGTCATAAATCCCCGGGGCCGTAATGAGGTTATCCTTCCCCCACAGGTCCTCCGGATAGCCCTCGGGCACCTCGCTGAAATGTCCGGCCCTGGCGCCGGCTTCGCGGGCGATCAGCTTGGCGGCGGCGAAGTCCCAGGGGCTGACGCTCTCGTAGTAGGCATCGAGCCGTCCGCAGGCCACCCAGCAGATATCCAGGGCGGCAGAGCCGATGCGTCTGAGGTCGCGGCAGTGATGGATCATGACTTCAAGCCGGCGCACCAGGGGTTCCAGGTTGTCCTTGGTGTAGGGGAAGCCGGTGGCGAACAGGGACTGGCGCAGGTCGGTGGCGCCGCTGTGGCGGATCGGTTGTCCGTTGAGGGTGGCGCCCTGTCCCTTTTCGGCACGGAAGGTTTCACCGCAGAAGGGCGCGTGCACCACGCCCGCCTGCACCCGGCCCTTCTCCGCCCAGGCGATGGATACTGCGACCTGTGGGTGGCCGTAGGCGTAGTTCACGGTGCCGTCGATGGGGTCGACGATCCACAGCGGCGTGTCCAGCTCCTTCGCCTGGGACAGGTCGGGCATGGTCTCCTCGGAGAGTATGCGGTGCTCCGGATAGGCCTGGCGGATGGCGTCGGTGATGAACTCGTCAGCCATCACATCGGCGTGGGTGACCAGTTCGGTCTGCGCCTTGTAGGCGGTGCGCAGGGTGTTCTGGTCCCGCTCCCGGCGGATCAGATCGCCCGCCTGGCGGGCGATGCGTTCGGCGAAGTCGGCAATGTCGGACATGGGTCTCTCCGTGAAATGGTCAATGCCGATACCATTGCAGGAAGCGCCCGCTGAATCAATCGCCTGCGTGGGTGTCCACGGATACCACCACCATCATGCCGGGGCTGAGCAGGCTGCGGTCGCCTTCGTCCACCGAGATGCGTACCGGAATGCGCTGGGTGACCTTGGTGAAGTTGCCGGAGGGGTTGGAGCTGGGGATCAGGGCGAATTCACTGGTGGCGGAGCGGCCGATCAATTCAACTTCGCCGGAGAAGTCCCGGTCGGGCCAGGCGTCCACGCGGATCTTTACGGCCTGGCCCACGGACAGCTTGCGCACGTCGGTTTCCTTGACCTTGGCCTCGATCCAGACATTGTCCGGCTGGTACATCATCAGTATGGGCTGGCCGGCGGAGAGGTATTCACCGGTTTCCACAAAGGTGCGGGCCA
>JBMCIH010000086.1:0-7303 GCA_048617055.1 Marinobacter sp.
CGAAACAGCTGATTGCCGGTGTCGTAGGTGTTATAGAGACCACGGCCAACCCGGGGGTCGAGCAACCCGCCGATGCGCTGGAAAAGGCGGGTCGTACCGGACCAGGCCACGTCGTTGAAGTCGCCGGCCACGATAACGGGTACCTCCCCGATTTTCTCCACTTCCCGGGCGATGAGCAGCAGCTCTGCATCCCGCACGTCCGAGTCCTCGCGGTCATCGCTGTCTTCTGTTCCTTCCCCCTTGTCCGGTGGTTTCAGCCCCGGTGGGCGCGGGTGTACGCTGTAAAGCGTGATCCTGGTGCCGGACCGGAGTTTTACGCCGGTGCGGACGGACGGGACCGCTGGCTCGATCAGAAAGCGGATCTCAGGGTTGACCAGTTCAAGCTTTGAGTACACCAGCATCCCGTAATGGTTATTCTGAGGCTGCTCGACGGCGTAGGGGTAATCATCTTTCAGTTCTTGCAGCTGCTCATGCCACCAGGGGGTCGGCTCGCTCAGCAGGATGACGTCGGGGGCCTTGTCGCGTATGACGTCGAGCAGGGGCTCGACACGGTCGTTATCGTAGCGAACGTTATAGATCAGGATCGAGATACGGTCGGAGTCATCCTTGTTCTGGCTCGCCGGCAACTCCAGGGGATGCAGCGGCGTATAGGGAACGATCAGCATTGCCTGCCAGACCAGTGCAGCGCCGGCTGCCGCTGCGAGTACCCACTCCCACAGGTGGAGGCCTCGCCAGAAAAACAGCGCGACGTAACCTGCAAAGGTCAGAACGATCAGGCTGGCGATCTGAATTCGGGGGAAGTCGAATACCCTTATCCACCACTGGTCGGTGTGGATAAGGGGCACCAGGGTGGCGGTGACAAGGCCAAGCGCCAGCAGGGCCAGAAGGCCCCGGCACGCCTTTCGGGTTTTATTGCCGGGTTTCAGGAACATGCCCTGTCCTGAAGCCGTGTCTTGTGGCTTGCCTCACAGCGTAGATCGCGGCCGATACCTTCCATAGGTCCTTTAGGATTCAGTATTGGATTCCCAAAAAGCGTAGCACTTGCCGGCGCATCCAGCCTCTTACGGTTTATTAGGGTTGAGCCGCCGGTTCGTGGGGGAGCCAGTGCCTGACTGCCGCCGTATGCCTGCGCGGCTTCAGGCGGTCCTGGCCTCAAGATTGTAGCGCCGCGCATACCGCGCCGAGAGTTTGTCCACCTCCAGCAGTACCAGCAGGTCTGCACACCGGAAAGCGGGGTCCCAGCAGGGCTCGCCGCAAACCCGGGCACCCATGCGTATATAGGTGCGGATCAGCGGCGGAATGGCTACTTTGCCCGCCTGTATGGAATGGCTGGCCAGGTGGGGCAGCGTGCGCCTGGGGGATACCCGGAAGCGTTCATCGGCCCTGTGCGCCTGCATAACCTGCTGCGTAATCCGCCAGGCCTTATAGCCACCGTCCAGCATGCTGATGCTGGCACAGCCCAGCAGGTAGTCGATGCGCTCCCTTACCAGATACTGGGCCACTTCCGTCCATAACAGGCTCAGTGCGGCTCCTGACCGGTAGTCGCTGTGAATACAGGTTCGTCCGAGCTCCGCGAACAGTCCCGGATTGCGTTTCAGGCCGTCGAGGTCAAATTCCTCTTCCGAATAGAAGCCGCCGATCTGTGCCGCAACCTTGCCGTGAAGCAGGCGCGTCGTTGCCACTACGTTGCCGTTGTGATCAGACACGACAAAGTGTTCGCACCAGGGGTCGAAGCGGTCCTGATCGAGTTCTGTTTCACTGCCCAGATCGGCGCCATACTCGCTGGAGAAGACCTGATACCACAGGCGCTGGGCGGCAAGGACTTTGGCCGGCCCGCTGGCGATGCCTGGGGTGAGCTGACGGCCGCTGGTGGCGGGTATGGGCTGACTGCGCATGGTTTACTCCCCTGGTACGCCCGTGTCGTTGCAGACTGCATTGACTGGGAAGTTAAGGCAGGGGTATTGCAGCAGGATGTAGAAAGTGCGACGGAATAATGACAGGTCAGTCCCGGCGGAACGAGAGGGCTGGTTTCTTGCCAGTCTGCCTGATCATGTTGTTTTCCCCGTACTGCTGATGGTTTGTTGTTGTTCATCACTGGAGAAAATACATGTCCCCCGGAACCAACATTAGCTCGCCCTTCAGCGGTGGGCTTGCTCGAAATAGAATTAATATGTGCGAATGTCACGGAAAGCTACATACGTATAGGCTATGTTTCCATTAGCATGAAGTTCTGGTATCTCAGGTGCAATAACGTATTTGGGGAAAAGTAATAGATTGTCAAATGCCTGAAGAGAAAGCTTGAGAGGGGTGAAGAAAACGGCGATGTGATGCTGGGTGCTTCCCCTTGGCGGGGCACCTGTCCCTCTTGTGGTGCCCTGGCCGGGTTATCCAGAGGCCGGTCATGGCCGGCAGTGTCAGGAGGCATCCGACAAATATATCCACCGACAAATATATCCACGATTTGACGTCTGTTCCGCAGAGCAGAGCCCGGAATCTTGTATCCGTAATTGCAAAGCGTTAAGTTGGCAAAAGAACAAAAAGAGCGAATCACATGAATGCGCGTTGCCTGGCCGCATGCACAGTGTGGCTGATTGACTGATGAGTCGCGACGGAACGCGGGAGGAAGAGCTGACCGCCCTGCTCGGGCAACTGCCCGTTGCCTGCATGCTCGTGCGTGCGGCCGACAGTACCGTGGTGGCAGTCAACCCGGTGTTCGAGGCCTTGTTCGGCTGGAGTGCTTCCCGGTTGGTCGGTCGTCCTTCCGCCGAACTGCCTTTGTGGGCCAGTTCGCGGCAACGCCACGGTTTTCTCCGGCAACTGTTGACCAGCGGCCACATTCAGCAACATGAAACCCATTTCCAATGCAGCGACGGCCAGACCAGGCCCTGCCTGATCTATGTCGAGCAGGTACGCATCGGTGACCAGGCCTACCGGCTGGCCATGGCCCATGACATCTCCGAACGCAGCAATGCCGACCAGGAACTGAAGCAGAGCGAAGCCAAGTTTGCGGCTCTGTTTATCGACTCTCCCGAGCCCTATGTACTGTTTTCCAGACGTACTGCGCAGATAATCGAGGTCAACCACCGGTTCACCGAAGTGTTCGGCTACCAGCCACAGGATGTGATTGGCAAGACTGGCTCCGAGTTCGGGTTCTGGCGCTATCCGGAAAAACGTCCGGCGGTCATCAGCAAGCTGATGCGCGAGGGTTGCCTGCGTAACGAACCGGTTGACCTTGTTGCCGATGATGGTCGCGTGCTGAACTGCGAGGTCTCCAGCAACTTCATCCTGGTCGGCGACGACTGGTGCACCCTGTCCTGCTTCAAGGATGTTACCGAGCAAAGAAGAATCGAGGCGCACGTCAAGCACCAGGCCTATCACGATGCGCTGACGGATCTGCCCAACCGCCTGCTGCTGCACGACCGGCTGCAACAGCACCTGGCCCTCGGTGAGCGCCACGGTCTGAGTTGCGCGCTGCTCTTCTTCGACCTGGACCATTTCAAACGCGTTAACGACTCCCTGGGTCACGGCTGTGGCGATGCGGTGTTGCAGGAGGTGAGTCGGCGCCTGCGGGAGCGGGTGCGCAAGGCCGACACGGTTGCCCGCCTGGGCGGCGACGAATTCGTCATCCTGCTTACCGGTTTGGCCGGCAAGCCGGAGCAGATTGCCGAGCAGGCACGGGTCAACGCGGCCGAACTCCTTGAGGCCGTGTCTGCCCCCATGAGCATCGAGGGTTACGGACTGCAGCTGAGCTGCAGCATCGGCATTGCCCTGTCCTCCGAGCACGGCAATACACCGGAAGATCTGCTCAAGCATGCGGATACCGCGCTGTATGGGGTCAAGGCCAGCGGACGCAACAACATCGCCTTTTTTGAACCGCAGATGCAGGTGGCCGTCAGCCAGCGCCTGCAACTGGAGGCCGAGCTGCGCCAGGCGCTGATGGAGGGAGAATTCCGGCTGCATTACCAGCCGCAGGTCGATGCCAGCACGCAGCGTGTAACCGGCGCCGAAGCCCTGGTGCGCTGGCAACACCCCGAAATCGGGATGCTTGGTCCGGCCAGCTTCATGCATGTGCTCGAAGAGAGTGGCATGATCCTCGAAGCCGGCCACTGGATCCTTGAGCAGGCATGTGACTTCATAGCCGGGCTTCTCGACCGGGGGCTGATCGCCGCTGATCAGTTCTGCCTCAGTGTCAACATAAGCCCCCGGCAGTTCCGCCAGGCCAGTTTTGTCGCCCAGGTAGCGGCAGCCATTGCCCGGAAGCAGATACCCGTGCAGTGCCTGAAACTGGAAATCACCGAAGGCGTCATGATCCACAACATGGCTGACACGGTGGAGAAGATGAACGAGCTGCGGGACATGGGCATCCGTTTCGCTATTGACGATTTCGGCACTGGCTACTCTTCGCTGAGCTATCTGAAACGGTTGCCGGTAGACTTGCTCAAGATCGACCAGTCGTTCATCGACGACTGTACCCGGGACAGCAACGACGCCGAGATCGTCCGCGCCATCATTGCCATGGCCCGCAGCCTGAAGATGGAGCTGATTGCCGAGGGCGTGGAAACCGCTGAGCAACTGGCCTTCCTGCAGCAACATGGGTGCCGCACCTATCAGGGCTACTACTTCAGCCGGGCCGTTAGCGAAGAAGCCTTCTTTGCGCTGCTCGGGCCACCCCCCGCAGCCGGGTCTGCTGAACAGGCAGGAGACACAGCCGAAGCACCTTGAAATTATCCGTACCCGTCATAAGCTTATTATGTATAGACAGCATTATTGCACCCTGAACTCACCATAACTCATTGCGGAGAGTGATATGGCAGGAGCTAGTGACAGTTACCATGAGCCCGTTGAGCAGCTGAGCAACCGGACCCGGGATATGCATCGCGCCCTGGTGTCCGTTCAGGAAGAGCTGGAGGCCATTGACTGGTATCAGCAGCGGGCGGATGCCACCGAGGATGAAGAGCTCAAGGGCCTGCTGCTCCACAACATGCGGGAAGAGATCGAGCACGCCTGCATGGTGCTGGAATGGCTGCGGCGCAATCATCCGGATTTTGCCGAGCAGATGAATATCTACCTCTACTCCAGCAAGCCCATTCTGGAAGCGGAGGAAGAGGATGCGGATCTCA
Source organism: Marinobacter sp. (assembly GCA_048617055.1). Classification (GTDB taxonomy): domain Bacteria; phylum Pseudomonadota; class Gammaproteobacteria; order Pseudomonadales; family Oleiphilaceae; genus Marinobacter. The sequence goes on from JBMCIH010000086.1 coordinate 5,121, forward strand.
GTGACGCAACGGGCGGCGCAACACAGCAGAGTCCTGCCACCAGGTCGCTGAACAAATTCACCATCGGTTCCATGAAGGGTGAGTAAACATCATGAACTATCTGAATCGGGAAAATGCCAGCTTCTCCGCGGACATCTGGGAAAGGATTGATGAGGCTGCTGTAAACGCCGCAAGGGAAGTGCTCACCGGTCGCCGCTTCCTGGAAGTGGATGGTCCCTATGGTGTGGGCCTGACCGCCATTGAAGTGGGCGAGGAAGGCTATTGCCGTCAGCCCGCGCCGGATGAGGCCGGTGCGGTTCTCAGCCGTGCCAGCGCCATCCCCATGTTGCGCAAGAGCTTCGGTCTGAGCGTGCGGCGGATTGAGGGCTACGAGGTCATGGGCCAGCCGCTGGACCTGCGGGCCGTGGAAGACGCCGCCGAGGCGGTTGCCCGGCGCGAGGAAGAGTTTATCTACTACGGCCAGCCGGATTTTGGCCTGGAAGGGCTGCTCACCGCCAAGGGTCGCAACGAGGTCAAGTGTGACGACTGGAGCAAGATCGAGCAGGCCCTGGAAAACGTCCTCTCCGCCGTCAACCACCTGGATGATAACGGCTTTCACGGCCCTTACGCCCTGGTGCTGTCGCCGACCTGGTACAACCTTCTGTTCCGCCGCTATGAGGGTACCGACATGCTCCAGCTGGAACACCTCAAACGGCTGTGCGAAGTGGGGGTATTCAAGGCCGAGATCGAAGGTGCGGTACTGGTGGACGCTCGGGTCGGTCGCATTGTTATCGGCCAGGACCTGATGACCGGGTACTCGTCCAACGACGGCATCCACCACCAGATGTTTGTCAGTGAAAGCCTGGCATTGCAGGTAGAGGAACCCGGCGCGATCTGCACCCTGACGCGGCAGCAGTAGTCTGGTCATGGTAAGCCGGGCAGACCTTTCCAGAGTGCGCGTTCTGACCCGTCAGGCGCTGGCGGAACTCGACGGACTGAACGGTCGCCAGGCGGCCTGCCAGGATGCGTCGCTCGCGTCCACCCTGGGCACCATCGGCCAGCGCAAGTCCGCGCAGACCCGGCGGCTGCTGGACTGGCTGGGTCGCCACGACACCCCTGCGCCGGTGGATCACGGGGCAGAACCCTGGCAGGCAAAGACCCCACAGCAACCCCGCACGCCAGAGCACAGCAGGCAGGGTAGCCAGGGTGGGGAAGCCCCCGGGGCTGAAGCGCCTTCCCCCTCCAGCCGGGGGAGCGTAGCGGTCATCGAACGCCGGGACGTCACCCCGGAGCTTATCGTGTTCCGGGTCACCCGTCCGGAGGATTTCCGTTTCTCGCCGGGCCAGTCCGTCAAGGTGGGGCTGGGTGGGGTTCGCCGTTCTTACTCCATCGTGTCGGCGCCCCATGAGCCTTTCCTGGAATTCTTCGTGGAACTGGTGCCCGGTGGTCAGATGTCGGAACGGTTACGGAAGCTGCAGCCGGGAGACGCCCTCAGTATAGGCAGTGCCAAGAGCGGCCTGCATTTCGATGGCCAGGTCCGCAACCATCTTATGATTGCCACGGTCACCGGCATCAACCCCTTCCTCAGCATGGTTCGGGATTATCAGCACCGGGCCGGGCAGGGGCACCGGATCCTGCTGATGCACGGTGCCAGCTACCTGGACGAGTTCGGCTACCGGGAAGAGCTGGAGCAGCTGGCCTCAGCCCACCCGGAATGGCTGACCTACCTGCCCACCGTGAGCCGCCCTGACGAACCCCGGAACGGGGGCTGGAGCGGTCGCAAGGGGCGTGTCGACACACTGGTGGATGCCATCATCGACGAATACAGCCTGGACCCGCAGGACACGCTGGTTTACGCCTGTGGCCACGACGGAATGCTGGAGTCGGTCGCCGGGCAGGTACAGTCCCGCGGCTTCCGGCTGGAGACCGAAAGCTACGACTGAAACCCGTGAGCAGGCCCCCCGTTACCGGGCGGGGCGCTGTCTCCGTGGTCAAATGCCGTAAAGCGCCTTCAGGTGCGCCATGAACTGCGGGCGGTCTTCCGCGGCGTCGGCACGGATCCGCTTCACCTGCGGTCTCTCCTCCATACGCTTGCTGTAGGCATCCAGCCCGGGTACCTCTGACAGCGGGTCCCGGCCCAGGAACGCCTTGCCGACATTACGCACAATGGGAAGGTTCAGAATGGCTGCAATATCTGCCAGGGT
>JBMCIH010000087.1:0-7269 GCA_048617055.1 Marinobacter sp.
TGGCCCAGGGTGGACAGCTCCCAGTCCAGCACGCCCACGATGCGGGGCTCCGTGGGGTGGATCATCAGGTTGCCGATGCGGTAGTCACCGTGTACCAGAGTGGAGGTTTCGTCGCCGTCGTCGTTCTCTTTCAGCCACTTCGCGAGCTGGTCAATCTCGGGGATCTCCCGGGTCTTTGACAGCTCCCACTGCCGGGTCCAGCGATGGATCTGCCGGCTGAAAAAGGGGCCAGTGCGTCCGTAATCCGCGAGTCCTTTTTCAGCCACATCCACCCGGTGCAGGTTGGCCAGTACCCGGGCCTTGTGCTGGTAGATGGCGAAGCGTGCCTCCGGGGAGTGAGCCGGAAGCGTGCTCTCGTGAAAGACCTGCCCGTGCAGGCGCTCCATCAGGTAGAAGGGGGCACCCAGTACGTCCCTGTCCTGCTCCATACGCACCATGGCCGGCACCGGCACCCCGGAACCGGCCAGGGCAGCCATGATGCGGTACTCCCGGTCCACCCGGTGCGCGCCAGGCAGCAGTTCACCATTGGGAGCCTTGCGCAGCACCAGCTCCCGGTCGCCGATGGTTACGAAGTAGGTGGGGTTGGACTGTCCGCCGGAAATCGGGCTGATGGCGACATCCCCGGCATCGATGGGCGCCGAAAACTGAGGCAGATGGGTCTTCAGATAGCCGAGAAGGGCGTCGGGCTCGAAATCCGTCTGCGTCCCGGCCTGCGGGTTACTGTCGTTGCTCATTGGCGGTGCCTTCTGGAGCGGGAAATGGCTGGTATGAGCTTCAGACAATAGGATACCCTGCGATAGCCCCAATCGTCGCAATGGACGATTTCGCCCCTGTTCCGGGGCTGTCCCTGAAACGGCTCATCCTGAAATATCGTCGGAATGGACGATTTTTTCCGTTTGGCGCCCCCGCAATCTACCTGAAAGATAAAAACAACAATTAAAGACCCGCTCCTGGTATTGATCCGCCTGGCTGAACAACCGTTATGTGGACGCGGGTCCGTACAGGGAGGCGTTTTGAACATACTGGAAATCCGCCAGCTGTCGCTGTCCTTCGGGGGTGTGCACGCTCTTCAGGATGTCAGCTTCCACGTGCCGAAGGATACCGTCACGACCGTGATCGGCCCCAACGGTGCTGGCAAGACTTCACTGTTCAACTGTATCTCCGGTTTCTACAAACCCCAGCAGGGTGAGATCCGTTATCAGGGTGAGCCCCTCAAGGGTATCAGGCCCCCAAAGCGTGCAGCCCTCGGCCTGGCCCGTACCTTCCAGAACATCGCCTTGTTCCGGGGCATGACCGTGCTGGATAACATCAAGCTTGGCGCCCACGTTCACATGAAAACCGGCCTGCTGGGGTCACTGGCTTACTATGGCCGCGCCCGCCGGGAGGAAATGGAAATCCGCGAGGAGGTGGAGCGCCGCATCATCGATTTCCTCGAGATTGACCATATCCGGCGCCAGCCGGTGGCCAGTCTGCCCTATGGCCTGCAGAAACGTGTGGAGCTGGCCCGGGCCCTGGCCATGCGGCCGAAGGTACTGATGCTGGATGAGCCGGTGGCGGGTATGAACCGGGAAGAAAAAGAGGATATGGCCCGGTTTATCCTGGATATCCGGGAAGAGTGGAACATCACCGTGCTGATGGTGGAACATGACATGGGCATGGTGATGGATATCTCGGACCATATCGCCGTGCTCAACTTCGGCCAGGTCATCGCCGAAGGCAAGCCGCAAGAGATTCAGCAGAACCCGGAAGTCATCAGGGCCTACCTGGGTAACAGCGATATCGACAGCCTCCGCAAGCGGCTCAACCCGGACCGGGAGGCCGCCTGATGGACTGGTTGTTCTTTGGCGAAATCAGCCTGGCCGGTCTGGCCATGGGCGGGCTCTATGCCCTGATCGCCCTTGGCTTCGTGATCATCTATAAGGCCACGCGGGTCATCAACTTTGCCATCGGCGAAATCATGATGTTCGCAGCCTACCTCTTCCTGGCCTTTGCCGGGGGCATGGAACTGTCGCCCTGGGTGGCGGTACCCCTGGCGGTCCTCGGCGGCGCGTTACTCGGCGGGGTCATCGAGAAATCCATGATCCGGCCCATGCTGGGGGAGTCGCCCATTTCCGTGGTCATGGTGACAATCGGTATTGCAAGCATCCTGGTGGGTCTGGTGGAACTGATCTGGACGGCTGATCCCCAGCTGCTGCCGAATTTTCTGCCACGCACACCGGTATTTATCGGGGAGATGTACCTGGCACCGAAGATTGCCTATGGCTTCATGATCGGCATGGCCATGCTGATCCTTTACCTGCTGTATTTCCGTTTCTCCCGGGGCGGGGTTGCCTTGCGGGCGACGGCCTCAGACCAGGCGGCGGCCTATTCCATGGGCATCAATGTACGCCGGGTGTTCAACCTGGCCTGGGTGTTCGGCTCGCTGGCGGCTTCTCTGGCCGGCATCCTTGTGGCGGCCACTGGGGGGCTGAGCCCCCAGTTTGGCCTTATTGGCCTGAGTGTTCTGGTGGTGGTGATTGTCGGCGGGCTCGACAGCATTCTTGGCGCACTGATTGCCGGTGTGTTTATCGGCTGGCTGGAAACCGTGGCCGGCGCCTACCTGGGCGGGGAATACCGCATGCCGGCCACCTTTGCAGTGCTGGCAGTGATTCTGGTGTTCAAGCCCTACGGCCTGTTTGGCACCCACGAGATAGAGAGGGTGTAGTGTCCCCCAATATGAGTTCACAGCATTTCAGCGTGCCATACGAAACCCCTGGCAAGGCGCGCCGGGAATGGTCTGGGCCGCATGCCGATAGCCCTTGCCAAGAGTCGCAACATGGCCAGGGGTTTCGTATGGCTCGCCCTCCGGGAGGCTGTGACAGGCGCCACTACCGTGTTGCACTCCTTGGCAATAGAACCACTGTTCCCGGCGGAGCGCGCCTTGTAGTAGCGCCTGTCACAGCCTCTGAAATACTGCGAACTCATATTGGGGGACACTGATGCGGATCGGCGACGCCAAACAGACATACCTGGCCGATGAGGCCATCTGGACCAGCAGTACCCAGAAGATCTGGTTTGCGCTGCTGTTGGCAGCACTGCTGGCCTTCCCCTTCATGGCCAGTTCCTACCTGTTATACCTGGGGTGCCTGGTGGGTATCGCGGTAATCAGCACCACCGGCCTGAATATCCTCACCGGTTATACCGGTCTGATCTCTCTGGGGCAGGCAGGTTTTATGGGGGTAGGCGCGTACACCGTGGCCTGGTTGTCACTCAACACCGCCCTGCCATTCCCGGTCACCCTGCTGGCCGCCGGGCTTCTGGCGGCAGCTGTCGGTGTATTGGTGGGCCTTCCTTCGTTGCGTGTGAAAGGTCTTTACCTTGCCATCGCCACCCTGGCAGCCAGCGTGTTCCTGCACTTCATCTTTGCCGAATGGGAGGCGATCACCGGTGGCATGGAGGGTCTGAGTCTCAGCCCGGCCCACCTGTTCGGGCTGGAATTCCGCAGTGACTTCGCCATGTATTTCATTATTGTGCCACTGGCCATTCTGGCGCTTTTCGGGGCAAAAAATCTTTTCCGAACCCGTGTCGGACGGGCGTTTATTGCCATTCGCGACCGGGACATATCGGCAGCGATTCTGGGTATACCCCTGCTGAAGTACAAGCTCATGTCCTTCGCCCTGAGCTCCTTCTACGCCGGTGTGGCCGGTGGGCTGTTTGCCTATTTTTACCGGGTGGTGACGCCGGAGAGCTTCCCCCTGTCCATGTCTATTTTCTATCTGGCGGCGGTGATCGTCGGCGGTATGGGGAATCTGCTGGGGGGCATTCTGGGAGCGGCCTTCATGACTCTGGTGCCGGAGGCACTGAAGTTGCTCACGGCCGCCATGACCCCGTTCTGGCCCAAGGCCCCGGTGTTCATGTCGCCCATGCTGGAGATTATCTTCGGTGCCCTGATTGTAGGCTTTCTGATTTTCGAACCTCACGGACTGGCGGAGATCTGGCGTCGTATACGCCGGTTCTTCCACCTGTGGCCGTTCCGTAACTGACTAACGCGACGGCCGAATACTGACCCGACAACAGCAACAACAAGAAGCAAGGAGAAGGCCCATGTTCCACAAACTGACTCAGCAGGGTCGCCGGATGGCCGGTATCGGCACTCTGGTGGCCGCCCTGGCAATGGCCGTCCCGGCCCTGGCCGAGGACAAGGAGCCCATCGTATTTGGCGGCTCCATTCCGTTGTCCGGTGTGTTTGCCTTTGCGGGTATTCACATCCACGACGGACTGACCGACTACACCGATTACATCAACGACCAGGGCGGCATAAACGGCCATCCGGTGGAATACGTGATGGAAGATACCGCCTATGAGGTGGACCGCTCGGTAGCCGCTTTCAAGAAAATCTCCGGCCGTGATGAGCCTGCTGTCTACTACGGTGACAGCACCGGTTTCATGAAGTCCATTGCTTCTGAAGTGAATGAGATGAACTCGGTACTGCTCAGCGGCGCCTCGTTTGCCACCGCACTTACGGACAACGAAAAGTACCCGTACCAGTTCATTCCGGGCCCTAACTACACCCAGATGTTCGGCATTATCCTCGAATACATCGCGAGCCAGGGGGAAGAGAGCGACATGCCCACTGTGGCCTTTGTCTACAGGGATACCGAATTCGGCAAGGACCCCATCGATAACGGCAAGGCCCGTGCCGCCGAACTGGGCATTGAGGTGGTTGAGGAAATCGTCACCAAGCCCGGTAGTGTGGATGTCTCCAGTGAGGTGTTGAAACTGCGCCGCGCCCGCCCGGATTATGTGGTGTTCCACGGTTACATCCTGTCGCCCATCAATGAATTCATGGTGCAGATGCGGGACATGGGGCTGGATACCAGGTTCATGGGCACTTTCTGGTCATCCGACAAGCTGATCATCGACAAGATGGGTGAGGACGCTGACGGCTATATGGGGGTCATGCCGTACAACTACTACGACAGTGAGGAAAGCGGCCCCATGCTGGATGCACTGCGCGCCCAGGCCGAGAAGAGCGACCCGGACGCCGGATACCGTCCCACCGGGTACATGCAGGGCTGGTTCAACGCCATGGTCTGGACCGAGGTGATCAAGCGCACCCTGGACGCGGGCAAGGAGCTGACCGGCGACAATATGGCGGAAGCGCTGGCCTCCATCGAGGACTGGGACACCGGCGGCATCATTGGTATTCCGGTCACCGTGAAAAACATGTCCTTCCCGGTAGGCCGTATCTGGCGTGTAAATGCCAGTGAAGGTCGTTACGAGCCGGTATCGGACTGGATTCACCTCGACTGAGGCCGTTATGGACGCCGTTCTGGAAGTCGACAACATCGAGGTGGTCTACAACAAGACGGTGCAGGTTCTCCGGGGCCTGTCCCTGAGGGTCCCCCGCGGTGCCATTGTGGCACTGCTGGGGTCCAACGGGGCCGGCAAGTCCACCACACTCAAGAGTGTGTCCGGACTGCTGTCTCTGGAAGATGGTGAAGTGACTGCCGGGGACATTCGTTTTAACGGTCAGAACCTGAAGAACCGCCCGCCTGAAAAAATGGTACGGGAAGGACTGTTCCACGTCATGGAAGGCCGCCGGGTGTTCGAGGACCTGACTGTGGAGGAAAATCTGGTGGCCGCTACCTATGCCCTGACCGGGCGGGGTAAGGGTTCGGGTAATGGTTACGAACTGGTGTATGACTACTTCCCCCGACTGAAGGAACGCCGGCGCCAGCTGGCGGGCTACCTGTCCGGCGGCGAGCAGCAGATGCTCGCCCTGGGCCGGGCGCTGATCGCCCAGCCGGAACTGATTATGCTCGACGAGCCCTCCCTGGGCCTGGCCCCCCTGCTGGTAGAAGAGATCTTCGAGATTGTCGCACGCATCAACCGGGAACAGGGCACCGCCATTCTGCTGGTGGAACAGAACGCCGCAGTATCCCTGGCCATTGCCTCCTACGGCTACATCATGGAGAACGGCAAGATCGTCATCGACGGGCCCGCCGAGAAACTCACCGACAACGAGGATGTCAGGGAGTTCTACCTGGGCGTTGGTGGCAAGGAGGGGGAGGCCCGCAGTTACCGGGATATCAAGCATTACAAGCGTCGCAAACGGTGGCTTTCATGACAGCACCTGCAATTCCTGAACTGACCCTGCCGCAGATGCTGCGGGAGCATGCCCGCCAACGACCCCATGACCTGGCTCTGCGCCAGAAGGATTTTGGTATCTGGCAGGCCTGCGACTGGCAAACCTACTATCGCCGGGCCCGGCAGTTTGGCCTGGGGCTCAGGTCAATGGGGCTGGAACCCGGCGGCCACGTGGCCATCGTTTCCGAAAACCGGGAGGAATGGGTGATCGCCCAGATGGGCATCGGTATTGCGCGGGGCATCTGTGTCGGGGTCTACCCCACCAGTCCCTGGAACGAAGTGGCCTATGTGCTGGAGCACAGCGACTCCACCATGGTGATCTGCGAGGACCAGGAACAGACTGACAAGGTCCTGGAAGCCTGGCCCCAGCTGTCTCACCTGAAGCACAACATTGTTATTGATATGAAGGGTCTGCGGCATTATCCGGACCCGCCCACACCCTTTGGGGACGTGGAGGCCATAGGCGCAGCCTACGAACGTGATCATCCGGGTATTGTCGACGAACTGCTGGACAGCCAGCGCATGGACGAAACGGCGTTGATGATCTACACCTCGGGCTCTACCGGGCGGCCGAAGGGCGCCGTGATTTCCTGGCGAAACCTGCATGCCGCCGCGCCAGGCTTGATCGAGTTGCTGGATATCGGCGAACACGACACCAGCCTTTCCTACCTGCCCCTTTGCCACGTCGCGGAGCAGGCCTTCACCAACATCGGGCCGCTGTACGTTGGCAGCACGGTCAGTTTTGGCGAGAGCCTGCGTACCGTGCAGGAGGACCTGAGGGAAATCGCGCCCACCTTCTTCCTTGGCGTGCCGCGGATCTGGGAGAAGCTGCACTCGTCCATCTACATCAAGATCCAGGAAACCGGTCGTTTGCGCCGCTCCCTGTTTAACCGGGCCATGGCTGCCTGCGCGCCACTGGCCACCAAACCGAAGGCGCAGTGGAGCCTGTCCGACAAGGCCCGCTATGGCCTCTGGTACTGGCTGGTGTTCCGGGCATTGCAGAACTATGTGGGCCTGCGGCGCTGCCACATCGCCATGACCGGTGCCGCGCCCATATCGTCCGGCATTCTGGAGTTCTTCCGTACCATCGGCATACCACTGGTGGAAGTCTACGGCCAGACGGAAAGTACCGGCGTAGCG
>JBMCIH010000088.1:0-7269 GCA_048617055.1 Marinobacter sp.
CTGAACTCCTTCTCCAGCACCAGCTGATAGAGGTAGGGTTTGCTGAGGGCCTCCCCCTGATGAAGCACCAGTACCCACAGCAGACGGAACTGGATCGGGGTGAGTTCGATGGGCTGGCCATCAAAGGTGACCGCCAGGGTCGACCGGTTCATCACCAGCCCGCCCACCGCCAGTTCGTCGGGATCGGCCCGCTGGTCGGTGCTGCCCAGGGTGCGGCGTAACAGGGCCTCGATGCGCAGCAGCAGCTCGGTAAAACTGAACGGCTTGGGTACGTAATCATCGGCCCCGCAGCTGTACCCCCGGATACGTTCCTCCTCGGCACCGCAGGCGGTGAGCATCATGACCGGGGTCTTGCGGGTCTTGCGGAGCCGGTCCAGCACATCGAAACCGTTGCGCCGGGGCAGAAGGACATCCAGAAGAATGAGGTCGAAACGCCGGCTGAGGGCAGAGATCAGGGCGCCCTCGCCGTCATAGCACTGGTGGATCCGGTAGCCCTTGCCTTCCAGCAGCCGGGCGATCTGGCCGTTGAGGGTCGGGTCGTCCTCGACCACAAGAATGGAAGGCTGGTGGCGACTGCTCGGGGCCATCGGGCAGCGTGCTCTCTGCGAATAATAATTGTTATCATATTCGCAAAAGCGTACGGGGCGCAAGCGCCCTCGGCCCCGGCGGGCGATGCTGTGACTCCGTCAGCGCTCTGGAGCGAGGGCTTCCTGCAGCAGGGCCTGAAGATGGGCCGGCATGGTACCGGCCAGCTGCAAGGCCGCTTCATGGGCCCGGGGGGACATCTTGCCCCAGGTGCGGCGGACGATGCGCAGCCACTTGTCCTTGTCGTAGTCCGCCTTCTGCTGGTAGAAATCGGCGAAATACCGCTCCAGGAAGACCATGCAGGCGACATCTTCCAGCAGCTGGGTGTCCGGATCGTTGCGCAGTTCCCGTTTGGTGAGGATGGTGGCCACCCGCTGGCATTCGTCGTCCGGATAACCACAGTCCGCCATGATCTGCGCGGCCCGTTCGCCATGGAACCGGCCGCAGTCCTGGCGCCACTGGTAATAACCCTTGCGGCCTTCCGGATAGTCGGCCCTCGGCCGGGTCCAGCGTTCGATATGCTGGGCCCGGCAGGCGATCTGCATGCGGTCCGAGGGCGCGGACTCCAGGGCGAGCAGCCAGCGGGTCATGTGCAGACTATAGGCGTATTCCCGGGGCAGTACCTGGCCGTTTACCCGTTCCGTATTGGGGTCCTGACGGTTCGCCTGGTCGATGGCGTCCAGGGCACAGCCCAGGCGGGAGTCCTCTTCAGTCATGGTGTCAAACCTTTGCCGATGGCCGTTCCCTGAGACCATCGTACCAGGCCTGCAGGTTCTTCTGCTCCGGACTGATACGGATCTTCACCACCTTGGCGAAGTCGATCACACAGAAGGCGGTAATGTCCGCAGCGGTGATGTCGTCACCGTAGATGAATTGCCGCCCTTCCAGATGCCGGTCCAGAAAGTCCATAAAGCTCACCACCTGCTTGCCGCATTCCTCGCCCCACTCGGGGATCGGGTTCATTCGGTCCTTGAAATAACCGGTGGAATGCTGGAAGCACATGCCGGTGGGCATGAAGAAGTAGTAGTCCAGCCAGCGCTGCCACTGTTCCAGCTGGGCCTTTTCCAGTGGCGTGGTGCCCATCAGCGGCTTCTCGGGGTACATCTGCTCGAAGTAGAGGCAGATCGCCATGGTCTCCGCCACACAGTTGCCGTCATCAAGCTGCATGACGGGTACTTTCTTCATGGGGTTCATGGCCTGGAATTCCGGGGTCAGGTTCTCCCCCTTCTGCAGGTCCACCTGGACGAACTCCACCTTGTCCAGCAGGCCCTTTTCGGCCAGGAACATGCGCACACGGCGGGGGTTGGGGGCGGTTTTTGTTTCGAATATCTTCATTGTTGTATCAGCCTTGTTGTGAGTACCGGACGACAACAGACTGGCGCGCAAATGCGGTTGCGTCAAGCAACCGACTGAAACTGCTCCAGGACCCAGTCCGGCGCATCCAGCACCAGGTCATGGCCGGCGTCCGCATGGGTGCGCAGCGGCCATTGCCAGCGCCGGGCGAGGGCACGGCTGCAGTGCCAGTGCACGATGCGGTCGGCGGTACTGGCCAGCAGCAGTGCCTCCACCGGGGGCGGTTCGGCGGCGGGCCGGTAGCCGGCGGCAGCCCGTAACTGGGCGATCGCGGTGCTGACCCGCACCGGCCGCTGACACTGGATCATCAGCCAGTGGTACGCGAGGGTGTCGCATACAGGCCGGTTGGAAGTCAGCCGGAGTATGCCCCGTTCCCGTCCCGCCACGTCACGCCGCCACAGCAGGGTCAGGGCCTGTACCAGGGCGGCCGGCCGCAGCCGCCGCCAGGACGGACTGAAGCCGGTACTGGTGTTGAGCAGCACCAGCCGTGCCACCCGTTGCGGTTCCGCCTGGGCCCAGTCCAGTGCCACCATGCCCCCCATGGAAAGGCCGAACAGCCCGACCGGACCCGGAATGTGCCGGGCATAATGCTGCACCTGCTGGCGGATACCGGCAATGGTCGCCGGCGAGGTCTCGCGATAATGGCTACCGGTACCCGGCAGATCAATGACATGGAACCGATGCCCGGGACAGCGGGACTGCAGCCTTTCCCGGAACGCTCCCCAGTGCGCCTGTTCCCGGGCCAGGCCCCGCAGCAGAATCCAGTCCATGGCGCCCCTCAGGCTTCCCGGTACCAGTGCATGATGGCGGCTTCCCGGAGCACCCGGGCCTGGTCACCGGAGGGCAGCCAGTTGTCATGACTGACGGCCGCCTGTACCAGAAAATCCATCAGCAGCAAGTGGCTGCGCAACACCCGCTGATGGCGGTGGGGCACCAGCGGATTGAACAGGCCATCCATGCGCAGCAGCTGCCGTGGCCGTTTCCTGAGCCAGCGCCAGGAGCCCATCTCCAGAGTCAGCGGGATAAACGTACTGTCGCCCTGGCGGTTCACCTTCTTGTAGAAATAGTCCCAAAGGTCGCCGTGGGTCAGGTAATGGGTGGACTGGGGTTCGAACACATAGCGGTGATTGGGATAGGCCTGTTCCCAGAGCAGCTTCAGCGCCATCACCGAGTCGATCCGTCGCATGGGGCGCCGCCGGTAAGCGTAGGGGAACCAGATCTGGTCCTGCCAGCCGAAGCCGGAATGGCAGTCCAGCGCCAGACTGAAGGGCCGGCCCGGCAGCAGCTCGTCTATCACCGACCCGAGCGCCTCGCTTTCCGGCTCCATGCCCTGCTCAGGCTCACCGGTGTACCAGGGCAGGCGTGGCGACAGGCGCTGCCCCCCCAGCAGGAAGGTACTGTTGCCCTGGGCGGTAATAGGTGCGTTGCGCATCAGGTCCACGCCGGCGGGATTGGCCCGCTGGTTCAGGAACATACCCCCCGGATTCAGGATCGGCAGGGAAACAATGCGCACCTTCTGCAACAGCGTGTTCAGGTGTTCATCCCACCGCAGGCGGGCCACCAGGCTGGTCAGCCAGGCAATGACCACCTGGGAGCCGATCCGCTCCAGGCCATGCACCCCTCCGACCAGCAGAACCACCGGCACATTTTCCGCTGTGGCCCCCATATCAACACGGTACACCGGCAACGCCAGATCCCTCACCGGCACCCGTGTCAGCACCCGGCTCTGTACGGTGCCCGGGGCCTCCGCCAGTAGCCGCTCGAGCTGGACCAGTTCCGGGATAAAGGTGCGGATGGTGCGGGCATCGGCATTGCTGCGGTGCTGTTTTTCGGCGGCAACGTCCTGATGGTGGGTGAGCTGTTTCAGTTCGGTCAAGCAAGGGCCTCCCGGTGCGGTTCTGCCCTGCCATTATGCCGAGGCTCCGAGTCAGTCCTGTGACAGCGACCACCAGGGCCGCGAGCAACACCGGAACCGTCAGCCTGCTATGGGGCCGATACCCACCTTGCGGCGCACGTCCCGCATCATCGGGGTGGCGTAGTCACGGGCCTTCTCCGCGCCCTGCAGCAGGATGCGGTCGAGCTGGGCCGGGTCGTCCATCAGGATGTTGTAGGTTTCACGCATGGGCGCCAGCTCCTCATTGAGGAACTCGAACAGCTGCTGCTTGGCCTCGCCCCAGGCGATGCCGTTGCGGTACTGCTCCCGCATGGCGGCGATCTGCTGTTCGCTGGCGAAGGCCGAGTAGATGGCGAACACCGCGCTGGTGTCCGGGTCCTTGGGCTCCCCCGGCTCCAAAAGGTTGGTCCTGATCTTGTTGATGGCCTTGCGCAGCTTCTTCTCGGTGTCGAACAGGGGAATGGTGTTGTTGTAACTCTTGGACATCTTGCGGCCATCAAGCCCCGGCAGCACCATCGAGGACTCCTCGATCACCGCCTCCGGCAGGGTGAAGGTCTCGCCGAACAGGTAATTGAAGCGCTGGGCGATGTCCCGCGCCATCTCGATGTGCTGGGTCTGGTCACGACCCACGGGAATTTTCTCGCCATTGAACATGAGGATGTCGGCCGCCATCAGAATGGGGTAGCAGAACAGGCCCATGGTGATGCCCCGGTCCGGGTCGGTGCCTTCGTTCTCTTCGTTTTCCTGCACCGCCGCCTTGTAGGCGTGGGCCCGGTTCATCAGACCCTTGGCGGTGACCGTGGTCAGCACCCAGTTGAGTTCGGTGATTTCCGGCACATCGGTCTGGCGGTAGAAAGTGACCCGCTCCGGGTCCAGACCACAGGCCAGCCAGGTGGCGGCGATGGCCCGCACCGACTCCTGCACCCGGGCCGGCTCCTGGCATTTGATCAGGGCGTGGTAGTCCGCCAGGAACAGGAAGGACTCCGTCTGAGCGTCCTCACTGGCGCGGACCGCCGGGCGGATGGCGCCGGCGTAGTTGCCCAGGTGGGGAATGCCCGTGGTGGTAATACCCGTCAGTACTCGTGTCTTGCTCATGATGCTTGCGCGATTCCCGGATGCGGTGGAAAAGTGTGGCCAGAAGGAAAGCAGAACCATACCCAAAGCAGCAGCGGGCGGCAAACGATTGATAGGCCCCGGGCGCCGCAGCCGTTATCATGGACACTCCAGTCACTTCCGTTACCGCCGCCATGTTCCAGGAAACCCTGCCGCTGATCTATCAGGACGACAACCTGGTGGTGGTGGACAAGCCCGCCAACCTGCTGGTTCATCCCAGCGAGATCGACCGCCGGGAAACCCGTTCCGCCATGATGATCCTGCGGGACCAGCTGGGGCAGTGGGTGTGGCCCGTTCACCGACTCGACCGGCCCACCTCCGGGCTGCTGGTGTTCGCCCTGAACCGGGACTGCGCCCGGGAGCTGGGCAGGGCCTTCCAGGAGCACCGGGTGCGAAAGGATTACCTGGCCGTCGTGCGCGGGCACCCGCCGCTGGGGGGCATCATCCGCCATCCGCTCACGGTCAGGGATGACCTGGGCTCAAGGCGCACCACCGGGGCGGCACCGCAACCGGCACTGACCCTCTACCACCGTCTGGCCCGGGCCACCGTCGACTGGCCGGTGGACCGGCGTTACCCCACCAGCCGCTATGCCCTGGTCCGCTGCCGCCCCGCCAGCGGGCGACGTCATCAGCTCAGGCGCCACCTCAAGCACATCAGCCACCCCATCATTGGTGACAGCACGTATGGCAAGGGGGCCCATAACCGGGCCTACGCCCGCACCTTCGGTGAAAGCCGGCTCTACCTCCACGCCAGCCGGCTGGTACTGCCCTGCCCGGCCACCGGCCGGCCACTGTACCTGACGGCACCATTGCCCGGGGCCTTCCGGCGGGTCTGTGAACGGTTCGGCTGGCGCGATTGCTTGTAGAGCCTGTATGCTGATGTCCGTCTCCGGCCCGATCAGCAAGCTACCGGGAGCCCATGCCATGCCGCTGCAACTCTACCAGTTCGCCGTTTCCCATTTCTCCGAGAAAGTGCGCTGGGCCCTCGACCACAAGGGCCTTGCCTATGAGCCGGTGTATCTGCTGCCCGGCATGCACGCCAGGACCATCCGCGAACTGACCGGTCAGAAGGCCACCTCGGTGCCGGTGCTGGTGGACAACGGCCGGCCCGTGCAGGATTCTGCCGCGATACTGGACCACCTGGACGCCACCTTTCCCGGGCGTCAACTGCTGCCGGAGTCGCCCGATGAGCAGGCCTCGGCCCTGGCCTGGGAGAACCGGCTGGACGAGCAGGCCGGCCCCGCGGTGCGCACCTTTGCCTACCACCACCTGCTTCAGCGGCCGAAAGTGATGGCACCGCTGATGACGGCGAAGACGCCCTTCTGGAACCAGTACCTGCTGCGACTGGGCTTCAGCCGGGTGGACGAAACCATGCGCAGGATGATGGCGATCAATGAGAAAACGGCAGCCCGGGCGCAAACCGTCATTGAGGAGCTGCTGGACGAAATCGCGGGGATCTATGAGGACGGGCGCTTCCTGGCCGGCGGTACCTTCAGTCGCGCTGACATTACCGCCGGGGCACTGTTTGCGCCGCTGTTCATGCCGCCACAGTATCCCGTGACCTGGCCCAGACCCCAGCGGTTGCCCCCGGGCCTGAAAGACTGGCTCCATCAGAACGAAGCGAGGCTGGCGCCGGTTGCCCGCTGCTACCGGGACAATCGCTGACCCGGACAGACTCGTCATTGGGCGGGATACTGCTCCAGAAACTCCTGCCAGATGTCCGCGGAAGCCTCAGGCACTTCCACCATGGGCACATGGCCTACCCCGTCAAGCAGCACCACCTGGGCATTGTCGATACCCTTGGCAAAGACCCGGGCATTCTCCGGCGCCAGTACCCGGTCTTCCCGCCCCCACACGATCAGGGCCGGTGCCCTGATCGCCGGCAGTATGGTCTCCAGGTCCAGCTGTTTGGCAGATGACATAATGGCCTGGAAGATCTGGTCGTTGAGGTTGCGCCGCTCAATGGCCTTTTCTTCCATGACATCAGCAATCGGCCAGGGAAGAAAGGGGCGCTTCTCCAGCACGAAATCCATCAACCGGTCAAAATCCCCCGATTCACGTACCACCAGCGGGTTTTGTCCCTCTGCAAGCGCTTCATCCAGCTTTGAGGGATAGCGGTCGGAGCCGGCGGGACCAAACAGGGCAATGCTGTTCACCCGCTCGGGATAGCGGCTGGCGAAATAAGCGGTGATGCCGCCGCCCATGGAATTGCCGGCCATATCCACCTGTTTCACCCCCAGTTGATCCAGGAATTCGGCCAGCGTATCCGCCTGGGCTTCGACGGTGTAGGCGTCAGCGGTGGCGGCACTGCTTTCGCCGTGGCC